>NZ_CP114976.1:0-170000 GCF_027498055.1 Denitrificimonas caeni | reverse complement strand
GGGAAACAGGTTAATATTCCTGTACTTCTAACTATTGCGATGGAGAGACGGAGAAGGCTAGGCCATCAGGGCGTTGGTTGTCCCTGTTTAAGGTGGTAGGCAGAGATCTTAGGTAAATCCGGGATCTTATTAATGCCGAGAACTGATGACGAGCGTTCTTTAGAATGCGAAGTGGTTGATGCCATGCTTCCAAGAAAATCTTCTAAGCTTCAGATAGTTAGGAACCGTACCCCAAACCGACACAGGTGGTTGGGTAGAGAATACCAAGGCGCTTGAGAGAACTCTGGTGAAGGAACTAGGCAAAATGGCACCGTAACTTCGGGAGAAGGTGCGCTGGTGAGGGTGAAGTATTTACTACGTAAGCCTTTGCTAGTCGAAGATACCAGGCCGCTGCGACTGTTTATTAAAAACACAGGACTCTGCAAACACGAAAGTGGACGTATAGGGTCTGACGCCTGCCCGGTGCTGGAAGGTTAATTGATGGGGTTAGCGTAAGCGAAGCTCTTGATCGAAGCCCCAGTAAACGGCGGCCGTAACTATAACGGTCCTAAGGTAGCGAAATTCCTTGTCGGGTAAGTTCCGACCTGCACGAATGGCGTAACGATGGCGGCGCTGTCTCCACCAGAGACTCAGTGAAATTGAAATCGCTGTGAAGATGCAGTGTATCCGCGGCAAGACGGAAAGACCCCGTGAACCTTTACTATAGCTTTGCACTGGACTTTGAAGTTGTTTGTGTAGGATAGGTGGGAGGCTTTGAAACTGTGACGCTAGTTGCAGTGGAGCCAACCTTGAAATACCACCCTGGCAACTTTGAGGTTCTAACTCAGGTCCGTTATCCGGATCGAGGACAGTGTATGGTGGGTAGTTTGACTGGGGCGGTCTCCTCCTAAAGAGTAACGGAGGAGTACGAAGGTGCGCTCAGGCCGGTCGGAAATCGGTCGTAGAGTATAAAGGCAAAAGCGCGCTTAACTGCGAGACCAACAAGTCGAGCAGGTACGAAAGTAGGTCTTAGTGATCCGGTGGTTCTGTATGGAAGGGCCATCGCTCAACGGATAAAAGGTACTCCGGGGATAACAGGCTGATACCGCCCAAGAGTTCATATCGACGGCGGTGTTTGGCACCTCGATGTCGGCTCATCACATCCTGGGGCTGAAGCCGGTCCCAAGGGTATGGCTGTTCGCCATTTAAAGTGGTACGCGAGCTGGGTTTAGAACGTCGTGAGACAGTTCGGTCCCTATCTGTCGTGGACGTTTGAGATTTGAGAGGGGCTGCTCCTAGTACGAGAGGACCGGAGTGGACGAACCTCTGGTGTTCCGGTTGTCACGCCAGTGGCATTGCCGGGTAGCTATGTTCGGAAGGGATAACCGCTGAAAGCATCTAAGCGGGAAGCCTGCCTCAAGATGAGATCTCACTAGAGCTTTAAGCTCTCTAAAGGGCCCTTGAAGACTACAAGGTTGATAGGTTGGGTGTGTAAGTGCTGTGAGGCATTGAGCTAACCAATACTAATTGCCCGTGAGGCTTGACCATATAACACCCAAACAATTTGGGAAGACGAATTGTGATCCGAAAGTTCGCAAAACGCACAAATTATGCTACTATCACAAACCTAATTCGAGGTAACGAAGCACTCTAAGTGCTACGCGACTTCAAAAAGAATTGCTTGACGAACATAGAGCATTGGAACCACCTGATCCCATCCCGAACTCAGAAGTGAAACGATGCATCGCCGATGGTAGTGTGGGGTCTCCCCATGTGAGAGTAGGTCACTGTCAAGCGCAAAATAGAAAAGGCCACCCTGTATTGGGTGGCCTTTTTTTTGGCTTATCCGAAATGAGCTTCAGTCACTGTATAACGGGCGCGAAGCCCCATGTGACAACTTTGTCTGGAACAAAGTTGGACAGGCTTTAGCCTGCCCGCAGGGAGAGTGCCAGGAAGGCATGAATCAGAGTAGGTCACTGTCAAGCTTGAACACAAAACCCCAGGTCAGCAATGGTCTGGGGTTTTTTTATGCCTAAAGAAAATTGGCCTTATTCCAATAAAGCGTGATGCACTTAGCAAAATTTACAGCTGCAGTATAAAAGCTGTTCCTATCTGGCCTGTTTTGAGATCCTGGTCACGCAACCTTACGTCTAGATCAGCAATTATGCAGTTGTAGTCATGGATGGCAGTTGAAATATGATTTCAAAAGCAAAAGGATTTGCTATTTTATTTCTTTTCTATATCTCGGGAGCTGTTGCGCAAGTGCAACTGCCGATTGATAGAGAATTGTCACAAGAACGTCAAGAACGTTTACTCCAAGAACAGCAGCGTCGTTTACAAGAGCTGCAAGCCCTTCCGGAGCGAGAGCTCAGTGCACCCAGCGTAACAGCAGATAGACAGTGCTGATTGCTTGCAGGTCGATAACATTGAGCTCCAAGGTGCGCACAGTTTGTCCGTGCGGCAGAGAGTCCTGCTACTGTAGCAAGATTCCGAGTTGTCTTTTATTTGGCAAAGTAATGATAGATGTAGTCTGATTAAATAAGAGCTTGGCGTAAAGTGCCGGCTCTTAGCTATCTACAGGTCGTTTGAATAAGCCTAGCTAGGTTTATTCAAGATTTCGCGCTGGCTAATCTCTTGTGACCGTCAAAATCCTTCCTGCTATAAGAGCTTAATCAGATCGGTTGACGCAGGCTATTTTTGCAGTGCTAGGCAATAAATTAGCGGGTAAAATTATGCGTTGCTACGGTGTTTTGCTATTTACAGTGAGGCTTGGAAGTAAAGCTATCGGTGAGTGCTGGTTGGTTTATATCTTATCTGATGGATAACCCGAACATTAGTCGAGACTGTGTGTTTAAATTAAAACATAATAGTGGATATAAATAAGTAGGCGTTAGATATTATGTTTGATTTGTTGGCATTGTTAGCTGACGGTGGCTTTCACTCTGGTAGCAGCTTAGGCGATAAATTAAATATTAGCCGTGCAGCTATTTGGAAGCGGATTCAGCGAATTATTACTGAGCTTGATATTGCCGTGCAAAGTGTACCCGGCAAAGGCTATCGCTTAGAGCAGCCATTGCAGTTAATAAGTAAGGACTTTATTCAGGCTTCATTTCCAAGCTTGCCAGTGTTTGTCTATGGCTCAATTGGTTCAACTAACGACCAGGCAAAAGAGTTGCTATCTAAACAGGCTGCTCCACTGGCTGTATTTGCAGAGCACCAAACAGTTGGGAAGGGCCGTAGAGGTCGTGAGTGGGTGAGCCCATTTGCTAAAAATATTTATTTGTCTTTTGTGTGGCCTGTAACTCGGGGGCTTAATCAAATCGATGGATTGAGCTTGGTTGTTGGCCTTGCAGTGCTAAAAGCTATAAAGCGTACCAGTGGGATTGAGGCAGAGTTAAAGTGGCCGAATGACATACTGATTAACGGCCGTAAAGTTGCTGGTGTATTGCTAGAGTTGGTTGGTGATCCTGTCGAACTTTGCCATGTCATAATAGGTATTGGCATTAATATCAATATGTTTGATTCATTAACAGATATTGATCAGGAGTGGACGTCCTTAGCTAAGGAGCTTGGCAAAACATTTGATCGAGAGGCCGTAGCAAAGGTGCTACTGGAGGAGTTGGATAGCTATCTGTATCGTCAGAAAATCTATGGTTTTGCCAGTATGCGAGCTGAATGGCTCTCTGTGCATGCTTGGCAGGGGCGTAATGTTGTGCTGAGGACTGGCAATGATGAGGTGCACGGTAAAGTTGTAGGGGTTGGTGAGAAAGGAGAATTGCGCTTATCGGTAGAAGGTAAGGAGCAGAGTTTTTTAGGCGGCGAGATCAGTCTTAGGTTGCAAAATGATACTTGAAGTTGATTTTGGTAATACGCGGCTTAAGTGGCGAATATTGGACTCGGTGACTTTGGCCTGTATCGATCGCGGCGCGGTTTTACAAATTCTTGGGTTGTTACCAGCCTTGCACGCTAAGGGGTATTACAGATTTGTCTTTTGTCGTGTCTGTTCAGTGCGTGGTTGTGCTGATAATGCGCAATTGAGTGCTGTAATAAAGGACGGGTTTGGTTTAAATACTGTGTATGCGCGGTCATTTAAGCAGTTGGCTGGTGTTATCAGTGGTTATATGCAGCCTGAAAAACTGGGTGTTGATCGCTGGCTGGCTATTGTTGCTAGCTACCAACAAACAAAAGGTGCGAGTGTTGTCATCGATTGTGGTACGGCTATTACTGTGGACTTTGTTACGCAGAGTGGTCGGCACTTAGGTGGGAATATTGCGCCTGGATTACAATTGTTAAGTTCAATGCTCAAAACTGGCACGCAGTTAATGAGAGATATTACTGAGCCTAAAGCTGTGGATAATCAGCAGGTTGGAGTCTCTACTGAGACTGCCGTAGCAGAAGGTGTACGCTCCATGTTTGTAGGTTTTATTAGAGAACAGTTGAATGTCGCTCGGGCGAGGCTCGGAGATTCATTTTCTGTGATCTGTACAGGTGGTGATAGCGCGCTGGTTCGCTCTTTTTTTGATGATGCTATTGTTGATGAGGATTTGGTTTTTATCGGGTTGGCGATTGCCTGTCCTTATCGCGAAGAGGAAATGAAATAATGCGTTGGTTATTTTTAGGTTTGGTAATAATTAATGCGCTTTATTTTGTGTGGGCTCAGCAAGATTTTGATGGTGCTGCTGAGTTGGCGCCGGCATTAAATAATACCAGCCAGTTTGAGTTGGATCAGGTCAAGCTGCTGGGCGAGAGTGTAGGTGATACTAGGCGGCAGTCGACAGTAAATAAGTCGAGCGCGCAAATGGAGATTATGTTGCTTGGGGGTTTTAGTGATGAAAAAACTGCAGAGAAGCTTCAGCAAAGGCTTTTAAGTTTAGATATTAATTCGCAATTAACTACTCTAGATAGTCAGGTGGATGTTGAGTACTGGGTGTATCTTGAGCCCTTGGCATCTAGGCAGGCATCTGTGCGGCAGCTGAAAGAGTTGCAGGCACGCAAAATAGACGGTTACTTGATTACGCAGGGTGATTTGGTCAACGGCATTTCACTGGGTATGTTTTCCCGTGAAGATTCTGCGCAGGGTGTTGCAGAGCGATTAAGTGCGGCTGGTTATGCACCTTTGATCAGGGCTGTGGAAAGATCGCAACGCTTGTATTGGGTTGCGATTGATAACTCTGCTCGGCGTTTGATTGATCAGAATATTCTTCAGCTGCTAATGCAGGATTTCTCTGATTTAAAGCATTTGCTTATTCCAAGTGACAAAATCGGCAAGTAAATAGCTAAATAAGTAAGATGTTGTAAAGAAAGTGTTAAACAGGCTTGACACTAGGCGGGTATTGGGTCATTATATCGCCTCGCTAACGGAGGGGTTCCCGAGTGGTTAAAGGGATCAGACTGTAAATCTGACGCGCGAGCTTCGAAGGTTCGAATCCTTCTCCCTCCACCAAATTTTTAGCAAATGCAATGCGGGTATAGTTTAGTGGTAAAACCTCAGCCTTCCAAGCTGATGATGTGGGTTCGATTCCCGCTACCCGCTCCAGTTTGCCTTTGCAGTGATTTGCTCATGTAGCTCAGTTGGTAGAGCACACCCTTGGTAAGGGTGAGGTCAGCGGTTCGACTCCGCTCATGAGCTCCATAGTGATAATAAAGGCAGATATGTATATATCTGCCTTTCTTGTATGTGCTTATAAAAATAAGTGCGCTTAATCAGAGGGTGGTAGCAATGGCTAAGGAAAAATTTGAACGTAATAAACCGCACCTGAACGTTGGTACTATTGGTCACGTTGACCATGGTAAAACCACACTGACAGCTGCACTGACCCGTGTTTGCGCCGAAGTATGGGGCGGCGAGGGTGCATCGAAAGGTTACGACCAAATCGATAATGCACCTGAAGAAAAAGCACGTGGTATCACCATTAACACGTCACACGTAGAGTACGATTCACCGACTCGTCACTACGCGCACGTTGACTGCCCAGGTCACGCTGACTACGTTAAAAACATGATTACTGGTGCTGCTCAGATGGACGGCGCTATTCTTGTTTGTTCAGCAGCTGACGGCCCTATGCCGCAGACTCGTGAGCACATCTTGCTGTCACGTCAGGTTGGTGTTCCGTACATCGTTGTATTCCTGAACAAAGCAGACATGGTTGATGACGAAGAGCTGTTAGAGCTTGTTGAAATGGAAGTGCGTGACCTGCTCAGCACTTACGATTTCCCAGGTGACGACACGCCAATCATCATTGGTTCAGCGCTGATGGCGTTGGAAGGTCGTGATGATAATGGTCACGGTACAACTGCAGTTAAAACTCTGGTAGAGACTTTAGACTCTTACATCCCAGAGCCAGTGCGTGCAATTGACTTGCCATTCTTGCTGCCAATTGAAGACGTATTCTCCATCTCAGGTCGCGGTACTGTTGTTACAGGTCGTGTTGAGCGTGGAATCGTTAAAGTTGGTGAAGAAGTAGAAATCATTGGTATCCGTGATACCGTGAAGACTACCTGTACTGGTGTTGAAATGTTCCGCAAGCTGCTTGACGAAGGTCGTGCAGGTGAGAACGTTGGTGTTCTGTTGCGTGGTACTAAGCGTGAAGATATCGAGCGTGGTCAAGTATTGGCCAAGCCTGGTTCAATCAAGCCGCACACACGTTTCGAAGCTGAAGTGTACGTATTGTCTAAAGAAGAAGGTGGACGTCACACTCCATTCTTCAAAGGCTACCGTCCACAGTTCTACTTCCGTACAACTGACGTAACTGGCAGCTGTGAATTACCGGAAGGTATCGAAATGGTAATGCCGGGTGATAACGTTAAATTAGACGTTACCCTGATTGCACCAATCGCCATGGAAGATGGTCTGCGTTTCGCGATTCGCGAAGGCGGTCGTACCGTTGGTGCTGGTGTTGTTGCAAAGATTATTGCATAAAGCTTGATCTTATTGTTCTAGGTCGGCATAATAGCCGGCCTAGCAATGTTCTAGGCCAGTAGCTCAATTGGCAGAGCAACGGTCTCCAAAACCGTAGGTTGGGGGTTCGATTCCCTCCTGGCCTGCCAGCTTTAATAATTAGCTGGCAATCCAATTTAGGATTCATTAGTAATGAAATCAAAAGCTGAATCCAAAGTAAGTCGTTTCGATTCTGTGAAGTGGTTGATTGTCATAGCGCTGGTTGCAGTTGGCGTTGTTGGTAATCAGTATTTTGCTAATGAATCAATTTTATACCGTGTATTAGGCCTGGTTGTATTGGCTGCAATTGCTTTTTTTGTTGCTGTGCAAACAGCAAAAGGCCAAGCATTTCTTACTCTGGCTAAAGAGTCACGCGCAGAGATTCGTAAAGTTGTATGGCCAAATAGACAAGAGACAACACAAACGACTTTAATTGTTGTGGTGGTTGTTTTGGTAATGGCGCTCTTGCTTTGGGGGCTTGATACGCTCCTTGGGTGGCTTGTCTCATTGATTGTAGGTTAAAGGTGCTCTGTGGCTAAGCGTTGGTATGTCGTGCACGCCTATTCAGGCTATGAAAAGCAAGTTATGCGTCATCTGAATGAGCGCATTAAGTTCGCTGGTATGGAAGAAGAGTTTGGTGATGTTCTCGTTCCAACTGAAGAAGTTGTAGAGATGAGAAATGGCCAGAAGCGTAAAAGCGAGCGAAAATTCTTTCCAGGTTATGTCTTAGTTCAGGTTGAAATGAGTGAGGCAGCTTGGCACTTAATTAAAGATACGCCGCGAGTGTTAGGCTTCATCGGCGGGACTGCAGATAAGCCTGCGCCAATTACCGAAAAAGAAGCTGATGCGATATTGCGTCGTGTAGAGGATAGTGGTGATAAGCCGCGTCCAAGAACACTGTTTGAGCCAGGTGAGACTGTCCGTGTTAATGACGGTCCATTTGCTGACTTCAATGGCGTTGTTGAAGAAGTGAACTATGAAAAAAGCCGCATTCAAGTTGCTGTGCTTATTTTTGGTCGCTCAACACCGGTAGAGTTGGAGTTTAGTCAGGTTGAGAAAATCTGAGTAAAGAGATTACGGATGCCACCCTGCAACTTTCTGTTGCGGGGTTTTTTTGTCAAAGGATTGTCAGTTAAATTGTCGGGAAGCCTTAAGGCGTTATACCCATATCGGAGCGAATCATGGCTAAAAAGATT
This sequence comes from Denitrificimonas caeni, assembly GCF_027498055.1. Classification (GTDB taxonomy): domain Bacteria; phylum Pseudomonadota; class Gammaproteobacteria; order Pseudomonadales; family Pseudomonadaceae; genus Denitrificimonas. The sequence continues at coordinate 161,888 of NZ_CP114976.1, read as the reverse complement.
CAAGCTTATATCAAGCTGCAAGTTAAAGCAGGACAGGCGAACCCTTCGCCACCAGTAGGTCCAGCACTAGGTCAACATGGTGTTAATATCATGGAGTTTTGTAAGGCGTTTAACGCAAAAACCCAAGGTGTTGAACCAGGCTTGCCAACACCTGTAATTATTACAGTGTACAGCGACCGTAGCTTTACTTTTGAAACAAAAAGTACACCAGCGTCCTACTTGCTGAAAAAAGCAGCAGGTGTGGCTAATGGTTCTGCGCGTCCGAACACTGATAAAGTTGGCACGGTTACCCGTGAGCAACTTGAAGAAATTGCAAAGACTAAAGAAGCTGATTTGACTGCAGCTGAACTAGAAGCTGCTGTACGTACTATCGCTGGATCAGCACGCAGCATGGGCTTGAATGTGGAGGGCGTAAAATGAAGCTTTCAAAACGCAAACAAGCAATTGCCGCTAAGGTTGAGCACGGTAAGCAGTACGGATTTGAAGAGGCAGCAAGCTTATTAAGTGAGTTGTCCACTATTAAGTTCAAAGAGTCAGTTGATATCGCAATTAACCTTGGTGTTGATCCGCGTAAATCTGACCAAGTTGTGCGTGGCGCAACCGTTATGCCAAACGGTACAGGTAAAACTGTACGTGTAGCTGTATTTGCTCAGGGTCCAGCGGCTGAAGCAGCCTTGGCAGCCGGTGCAGATAAAGTTGGTATGGACGATTTAGCTGCTGAAATGAAAGGCGGTGACTTGAACTATGACGTAGTTATTGCTTCTCCAGATGCAATGCGCGTTGTTGGTCAGCTCGGTCAAGTTTTAGGTCCACGTGGTCTAATGCCTAACCCTAAAGTTGGAACCGTTACCCCTGATGTAGCTACTGCAGTTAACAATGCTAAAGCTGGTCAGGCGCGTTTCCGTACTGATAAGAACGGTATTATTCATGCTGCGATCGGACAAATTGATTTTGAGCCAGCTAAGCTTAAGCAGAACGCAGAAGCATTGATTGCTGAACTGCAGCGTTTAAAGCCGGCGGCATCAAAAGGTATCTATATTAAGCGCGTTACGCTAAGCAGCACTATGGGTCCTGGTCTGATCATTGATCAGTCAAGCCTACAAGCGTAATTATTGCTTTACTATTTTGGGGTCCCTGCTTAGCGGGGGCCGTCAAAGACCGTAGGTGGTGTAAGCCTTAAGAGGTGTGTGATAAACATGCCAGCCTACGTAGATGGTGCTCCCGATTCATTTATGGATCAGACACCAAATAAACGCTCAGTAAGTTGAGTGAATTGAAATAAGCAGGAGTAAAACCCGTGGCAATTAGACTCGAAGACAAGAAAGCTATAGTCGCTGAAGTCAACGAGGCTGCCCAAGCTGCCCTTTCCGCTGTTGTGGCTGATGCCCGTGGCGTGACAGTAGGCGCTATGACCGGACTCCGTAAAGAGGCTCGTGAAGCAGGTGTGTATGTACGTGTTGTGCGTAATACCTTGCTGCGTCGCGCTGTTGCAGGAACTCAGTATGAGATCCTCAATGACGTGTTCACAGGCCCGACCTTGATTGCATTCTCTAACGAACATCCGGGCGCAGCCGCTCGTATCTTCAAAGAGTTTACCAAAGGTCAGGATAAGTTTGAGATCAAAGCAGCCGCTTTTGAAGGTAACTTGATTGCAGCCAACCAAATCGACGTATTGGCAACTTTGCCAACATTCGACGAGGCGGTATCTCAGTTGATGAGCGTGATGCAAGGCGCGACCAGCAAGCTGGCACGTACTTTGGCAGCCGTTCGCGATCAGAAAGAAGCAGAAGCTGCTTAAGCTCTGGTTCTTTACACAAAATTTTGATTTTGGTGGCTTAGCTAAGTCATCACCAATATAGGAAGCATAGAGTCATGGCTCTTACTAACGAAGATATCCTTAACGCCGTTTCAGAAATGTCAGTAATGCAAATTGTTGAGCTGATCACTGCAATGGAAGAGAAGTTTGGCGTAACTGCAGCAGCAGCTGCTGGCCCTGCTGCTGGCCCTGCTGCAGCAGCGGCTGAAGAGCAAACTGAATTCACCATTATGCTGTTAGAAGCTGGCGAGAAAAAAGTTGGCGTAATTAAAGCAGTTCGTGAAATCACAGGCTTAGGTCTGAAAGAAGCGAAAGCAGTTGTTGATGGCGCGCCAGGCGTTGTTAAAGAAGATGTATCGAAAGATGAAGCTGAAGCAGCCGTTAAAACGCTGGAAGAAGCAGGTGCTAAAGTCGAGCTTAAATAAGATCGATGTTGCATAACAGCCTGTGCAAAGGGCTGATGGCTGGTGGCTAATGTCACCGGCCTTTTTCTGTTATAGCTCTTCTGAGTGGATGCTTAAGCAGAACTCATGAGCAAACTGAAAAATAAATGTTTGCACGATTTACTGGATATTTCCGCCGGAAGTATCCAACAGGCAGGTTACCAAGCTGGGGAACGCTGATGGCTTACTCATATACTGAGAAAAAACGTATCCGCAAGGACTTTAGCAAGCTGCAGGATGTTATGGATGTGCCGTATTTGCTGGCAATCCAATTAGATTCTTACCGTGAATTTCTGCAGACTGGCGTGAGCAAGGAGCAGTTCCGTGATATTGGCCTGCACGCAGCCTTTAAATCGGTATTTCCGATTATCAGTTACTCAGGCAACGCAGCGCTTGAGTACGTAGGGTATCGCCTCGGCGAGCCCGCTTTTGATGTCAAAGAATGTTCTTTACGTGGCGTAACCTACGCGGTTCCGTTGCGCGTAAAAGTACGCTTAATTATTTTTGATCGTGAATCATCAAGTAAAGCGATTAAAGATATTAAAGAACAAGAAGTCTACATGGGTGAAATTCCTCTGATGACTGAAAACGGTACTTTTGTAATTAATGGTACCGAGCGCGTTATTGTTTCGCAGTTGCACCGCTCTCCTGGGGTGTTCTTTGACCACGACCGTGGCAAAACGCACAGCTCAGGCAAGCTGCTTTATTCTGCACGTATTATTCCTTACCGTGGATCATGGCTCGATTTTGAGTTCGACCCGAAAGACTGCGTGTTCGTGCGTATTGACCGCCGCCGTAAACTACCTGCATCGGTATTGTTACGCGCGCTGGGTTATACCACGGAAGAGATCCTTGCCGCTTTCTACGCGACTAACGTGTTCCACGTATCTGCGGATGAAGTCAGCCTTGAGTTGGTACCGCAACGTTTACGTGGTGAGATTGCCACCTTCGACATTAAAGACGATAAAGACAAAGTTATCGTTGAAGAAGGGCGCCGTATTACCTCAAGACATATTAACCAGTTAGAAAAAGCTGGCATCACTAAATTAATTGTTCCTAATGAGTACATCATTGGGGTTACCACTGCTAAACCGATCGTGCACCCTGCAACTGGTGAGATCTTAGTTGAGTGCAATACTGAGCTGACTGCGGAAATGCTGCAGACTGTCGTAGATGCGCAAGTGGTACAAATTGAAGCCTTGTACACCAACGATATTGACTGTGGTCCATTTATTTCAGATACCCTGAAAATTGATGGCACCACCAATCAGCTCGAAGCGCTGGTGGAAATCTATCGTATGATGCGTCCTGGCGAGCCGCCAACTAAAGACGCCGCAGAGAACCTGTTTAAAAACTTATTCTTTACTTCTGAGCGTTATGACTTGTCAGCTGTTGGTCGGATGAAGTTTAACCGCCGTATTGGTCGCACAGAAATTTTGGGTGAAGGCGTACTCAGCAAAGAAGATATTGTTGATGTGCTGAAAACCATCGTTGCGATTCGTAACGGTCACGGCATTGTCGATGATATTGACCACCTCGGTAACCGTCGTGTGCGTTGCGTTGGTGAAATGGCTGAAAACCAGTTCCGTGTTGGTTTAGTTCGTGTTGAGCGTGCGGTTAAAGAGCGCTTATCCATGGCTGAAAGCGAAGGTTTGATGCCCCAAGACTTGATTAACGCTAAGCCCGTAGCTGCCGCTGTTAAAGAGTTCTTTGGCTCTAGCCAGCTGTCGCAGTTTATGGACCAGAACAACCCGCTCTCTGAAGTGACGCATAAGCGTCGTGTCTCCGCGCTTGGACCAGGCGGCTTGACCCGTGAGCGTGCTGGTTTTGAAGTGCGTGACGTACACCCGACTCATTATGGTCGTGTTTGCCCGGTGGAAACACCAGAAGGCCCGAACATTGGTTTAATTAATTCGCTGGCCACTTATGCGCGTACCAATAGCTATGGCTTCCTTGAGACACCATACCGCATTGTCAATGAAGGCAAGGTCACTGATGAGATTGTATTCTTGTCAGCGATTGAAGAGGCTGATCACGTTGTCGCTCAGGCTTCAGCTTTGATGAACGAAAACAACGAGTTGATTGAAGAGCTGGTAACTGTTCGCCACGTCAACGAAACCACAGTTAAAGCACCCAATGAAGTAACGTTGATGGATGTGTCGCCGAAGCAGGTTGTTTCGGTTGCTGCGTCCTTGATTCCGTTCCTTGAGCATGATGATGCTAACCGTGCATTGATGGGCTCGAACATGCAGCGTCAAGCTGTACCAACCCTGCGTGCGGATAAGCCGCTAGTGGGTACTGGTATGGAGCGCAACGTTGCCCGTGACTCAGGCGTGTGTGAAGTTGCCCGTCGTGGTGGTGTGATTGAGTCGGTTGATGCCAGTCGTATTGTTGTACGCGCCAATGATGATGAAATTGAAGCAGGTGAGGCAGGTGTAGATATTTACAACCTGACTAAATATACCCGCTCTAACCAGAACACCTGTATTAACCAGCGTCCATTAGTGCGCAAAGGTGAGCGTGTTTCCCGTGGCGACATTATGGCTGATGGCCCATCCACCGACATGGGTGAGTTGGCGCTAGGTCAGAATATGCGCGTGGCATTTATGCCATGGAACGGTTACAACTTCGAAGACTCCATCTTGCTCTCAGAGCGAGTGGCCGAAGAAGACCGTTACACCACCATTCATATTCAGGAATTGACCTGTGTTTCCCGTGACACCAAGTTAGGCCCAGAAGAAATTACTTCGGATATTCCTAACGTGGGCGAAGCGGCACTGAACAAGCTGGATGAAGCCGGTATTGTCTATGTGGGTGCTGAAGTAGAGGCAGGTGATATTCTGGTCGGTAAAGTGACGCCAAAAGGCGAAACTCAGCTGACGCCAGAAGAGAAACTCTTGCGCGCTATTTTCGGTGAGAAAGCTTCTGACGTTAAAGATACTTCACTGCGCGTTCCTACTGGTACCAAAGGTACTATTATTGATGTGCAGGTCTTTACTCGTGATGGTGTTGAGCGTGATAGCCGTGCGTTATCGATTGAGAAGTCGCAACTTGACGAAATCCGCAAAGATCTCAACGAAGAGTTCCGCATCGTTGAAGGTGCAACCTTTGAGCGTTTACGTGCCCACTTGGTGGGTGCTAAAGCAGAAGGCGGTGCTGGCGTTAAGAAAGGCACTGAGCTGACGGATGCAATTCTTGATGGCATCGAGCACGGTCAATGGTTCAAATTACGCATGGCAGAAGATGCGCTCAATGAGCAGCTGGAAAAAGCACAAGCATATCTGTCGGACCGTCGCAAACTGTTGGATGAAAAGTTTGAAGACAAAAAACGTAAGCTGCAGCAGGGCGATGACTTAGCGCCTGGCGTACAGAAGATCGTTAAAGTTTACTTGGCAATCAAGCGTCGCATTCAGCCTGGGGATAAAATGGCTGGACGTCACGGTAACAAAGGTGTGGTATCGGTTATTATGCCTGTCGAAGACATGCCGCATGATGCTGATGGTGTGCCGGTTGATATCGTTTTGAACCCGCTTGGTGTTCCGTCGCGAATGAACGTCGGCCAAATTCTTGAAACCCACTTAGGCTTAGCTGCCAAAGGCTTGGGTGAAAAGATCAACCTGATGCTAGAAGAGCAACGCAAAGTCACTGAACTGCGCGAGTTTTTACATAAGATTTATAACGAGATTGGTGGTGCTGATGAAGACCGCGTTGATCTTGATAGTCTCAATGATGAAGAAATTCTCGAGCTGGCAAATAACTTGCGTGGCGGTGTGCCGATGGCTACCCCTGTGTTTGACGGTGCTGAAGAACCAGAAATTAAAGCAATGCTTAAGCTTGCTGATCTACCAGAAAGTGGCCAGATGACACTGTATGACGGCCGTACCGGTAACGCATTTGATCGTCCTGTGACGGTTGGTTACATGTATATCCTGAAGTTGAACCACTTGGTTGACGACAAGATGCATGCGCGTTCTACGGGTTCATACAGTCTTGTTACTCAGCAGCCTCTAGGCGGTAAAGCACAGTTCGGTGGACAGCGCTTTGGTGAGATGGAGGTGTGGGCGCTGGAAGCATATGGTGCTGCATATACTCTGCAAGAAATGTTGACCGTGAAATCGGATGACGTGAACGGCCGGACTAAAATGTATAAAAACATTGTAGACGGAGATCACCGTATGGAGCCTGGCATGCCAGAGTCCTTCAACGTATTGATCAAAGAGATTCGTTCGCTCGGTATCGATATCGAACTGGAAACCGTTTAACACGCGTGCGTATTAGGAGCGGTGTAGAGATACCCGCTCCCCGCTCCGTCAGGAGGAAAGGCCTTGAAAGATTTACTCAATTTGTTAAAAAACCAGAGTCAGGTTGAAGAGTTTGATGCGATTAAAATATCGCTCGCCTCTCCGGAAATGATTCGTTCATGGTCCTTTGGTGAAGTTAAAAAGCCAGAGACCATTAACTACCGCACATTTAAACCAGAGCGTGACGGTTTATTCTGTGCCAAGATTTTTGGTCCGGTCAAAGACTATGAGTGCTTATGCGGTAAGTACAAGCGTCTCAAGCACCGTGGTGTGATTTGTGAAAAGTGCGGCGTTGAAGTTGCGCTGTCTAAAGTACGTCGTGAGCGTATGGCCCACATTGACTTGGCATCGCCTTGTGCACATATTTGGTTCTTGAAATCACTGCCAAGCCGTATTGGTTTGCTGCTGGATATGACCCTGCGCGATATTGAGCGCGTGTTGTATTTTGAAAGCTATGTGGTGATCAACCCAGGTATGACCACCCTGGAAAAAGGCCAGTTGCTCAACGATGAGCAGTATTTTGAAGCCTTAGAAGAGTTTGGTGACGACTTTGATGCCCGTATGGGTGCTGAAGCAGTCCGCGAATTGCTGATGGAAATTGATTTAGAGTTTGAGATCAATTCCTTGCGTGAAGAGATTCCGCAAACCAACTCAGAAACTAAAATTAAAAAACTGTCTAAGCGTTTAAAGTTGATGGAAGCCTTCCACGGCTCAGGCAACAAGCCTGAGTGGATGGTATTAAGCGTACTGCCAGTATTACCACCAGATTTACGTCCGTTGGTACCGCTGGATGGTGGCCGCTTTGCTACCTCTGACCTAAACGACTTATACCGCCGTGTAATCAACCGTAACAACCGCTTGCGTCGCCTGTTGGATTTATCTGCGCCTGATATTATCGTGCGCAACGAAAAGCGCATGCTGCAAGAGTCGGTTGATGCGCTGTTAGATAACGGCCGTCGTGGCCGTGCGATTACCGGTAGCAATAAGCGCCCATTGAAATCTTTGGCCGATATGATCAAAGGTAAGCAAGGTCGTTTCCGTCAGAACTTGCTTGGTAAGCGTGTTGACTACTCTGGTCGTTCAGTGATCGTGGTAGGTCCAACCCTGCGTCTACACCAGTGTGGCCTGCCAAAGAAAATGGCGCTGGAATTATTTAAGCCGTTCATTTTCGGTAAGCTTGAGCAGCGTGGTTTAGCGACCACCATCAAAGCGGCCAAGAAAATGGTTGAGCGCGAGTTGCCAGAAGTTTGGGACGTGTTAGCCGATGTGATTCGCGAACACCCGGTATTGTTGAACCGTGCACCAACCTTGCACCGTTTAGGTATCCAGGCGTTTGAGCCAGTCCTGATTGAAGGTAAGGCGATCCAATTGCACCCGTTAGTTTGTGCAGCGTATAACGCTGACTTTGACGGTGACCAAATGGCGGTACACGTACCCCTGACGATTGAAGCACAGCTTGAGTCCCGTGCTTTGATGATGTCAACCAACAACATTTTGTCGCCTGCCAACGGTGAGCCAATCATTGTACCGTCACAAGACGTTGTTCTTGGTTTGTACTATATGACCCGTGAGGCGGTTAACGCCAAAGGTGAAGGTCGCATTTTTGCTGACTTGCAAGAAGTTGACCGTGTTTACCGTTCTGGTGAAGCAGACTTGCACGCTAAAGTTAAGGTGAGAATCACCGAAACAATTAACAGTGCAGACGGTACTTCTACGCACAACACGAGCATTGTCGACACTACTGTTGGCCGCGCCTTGTTGTTCCAGATTGTGCCTGTTGGTTTGCCTTATTCGCTGGTTAACCAGCCGATGAAGAAAAAAGCTATTTCTAACTTGATCAACCAGTGCTACCGCGTAGTTGGCTTGAAAGAGACGGTGATTTTTGCTGACCAGTTGATGTATAGCGGTTTTGCTTTCTCAACAATTTCCGGTGTTTCCATCGGTGTGAATGACTTTGTAATTCCAGATGAAAAGACGCAAATCATTGATACAGCGATTGAAGAAGTTAAAGAGATTGAAAAGCAGTACGCCTCAGGTCTGGTAACTCAGGGTGAGAAATACAACAAAGTGATCGACTTGTGGTCAAAAGCTAACGATGAAGTATCGAAAGCGATGATGACTAACCTGTCTACCGAGTCCGTAGTGGACCGTGACGGCAATACCGTGAGCCAAGAGTCGTTCAACTCCATGTACATGATGGCTGACTCAGGAGCGCGAGGCTCGGCAGCGCAGATTCGTCAGTTGGCGGGTATGCGTGGTCTGATGGCTAAGCCGGATGGTTCGATTATCGAAACACCGATTACCGCAAACTTCCGTGAAGGTCTAAACGTACTGCAGTACTTTATTTCGACTCACGGTGCGCGTAAAGGTCTGGCGGATACCGCGTTGAAAACTGCTAACTCCGGTTATCTAACCCGTCGTCTAGTTGACGTTGCGCAAGACTTGGTTGTGACTGAGGTTGACTGTGGTACTGATGAAGGTCTAGTAATGACGCCACACATTGAGGGTGGTGACGTTGTAGATCCGCTTGGTGATCGCGTGCTAGGTCGTGTGATTGCACAAGACGTATTGAAGCCAGGCAGCGACGAAGTTCTGATCCCAATTGATACATTGGTGGATGAGCGCTGGGTTGAGTTTATTGAAAACAACAGTATTGATGAGGTCGTGGTTCGCTCACCAATTACCTGTGAAACCCGTCATGGTATTTGCGCTAAGTGCTATGGTCGTGACTTGGCCCGTGGCCATGAGGTTAACCAGGGTGAAGCAGTTGGTGTTATTGCTGCTCAATCCATTGGTGAGCCTGGTACACAGTTGACGATGCGTACGTTCCACATTGGTGGTGCGGCGAGTCGTACGTCAGCCGCTGACAGCGTACAAGTTAAAAACGGCGGTTCAGTTCGCTTAATTAACTTGAAGCACGTGAGCCGTGCCGATGGCAATATTGTTGCTGTGTCGCGCTCTGGTGAGCTAGCCATTGCTGATGAGTTTGGTCGTGAGCGCGAGCGTTATAAGCTCCCTTATGGTGCGGTAATCTCGGTGAATGAAGGTGATGTCGTTGCTGCCGGTGCGATTGTGGCTAAGTGGGATCCGCACACTCACCCAATTGTTACTGAAACCACAGGTGTGGTGCAGTTCGTTGGTATGGAAGCTGGTATTACTATTAAGCGCCAAACTGATGAGCTAACAGGTTTGAGCAATATTGAAGTTATCGACCCGCAGGAGCGTCCTGCTGCTGGTAAAGATATTCGCCCAGCCATTAAATTGGTTGACGATAATGGTGAAGACCTGTTCTTGCCAGGTACCGATGTTGTTGCCCAGTACTTCTTGCCGCCCCATGCTTTAGTCAACCTAAGTGATGGTGCGCGCATTAATATTGGTGATGTTGTTGCGCGTATTCCGCAAGAGACATCAAAAACTCGAGACATTACTGGTGGTCTACCACGGGTTGCTGACTTGTTTGAAGCGCGCCGTCCGAAAGAAGCATCGATTCTTGCTGAAGTCAGCGGAACGATTTCCTTCGGTAAAGAGACTAAAGGTAAGCGTCGCTTGGTGATTACACCAACTGACGGTAGCGAGCCGTACGAAGAGCTGATTCACAAATGGCGTCACCTCAACGTGTTTGAGGGGGAGCAAGTTAATCGTGGTGAAGTTATTTCTGACGGACCAAGCAACCCGCATGATATCTTACGTCTGTTAGGTGTAAGTGCTTTGGCGCGTTACATCGTTACAGAGATTCAAGATGTTTACCGTTTGCAAGGTGTTAAAATCAACGATAAACACATTGAAACTATTCTGCGTCAAATGTTGCGTAAAGTTGAAATTACCGAGTCTGGCGATTCGTCGCTGATTAAAGGTGATCAGGCTGAATACAACAATGTGTTAGAAGAAAACGAAGCTTTAGTAAGTAAAGATCGTTTCCCAGCTAAGTTTGAGCGTGTCTTGTTAGGTATTACCAAGGCATCGTTGTCCACAGAGTCATTTATCTCTGCGGCATCGTTCCAGGAAACCACACGGGTTCTAACGGAAGCAGCGGTAACTGGTAAACGTGACTTCTTACGTGGGCTGAAAGAAAACGTAGTTGTTGGTCGATTAATTCCAGCAGGTACGGGATTGGCATACCACGCTGAACGTAAACGTAAGCGTGCAATTGAGTCGCCGCAAGGTGTTAGCGCCAGTGATGTTGAGGCAGCACTGAGTGAGGCACTCAATTTAAAACAGTAACAACACTAATCAATAATGCATCTGTATTAATGATTAGCCTTGACGGGGTACAAGACTCTCATTAGAATCTTGTACCCCTAAAATTGGCGGGATTTTGATGATCCCGTCATTTTGTTTATGTCGAAAGACAACAGTGGAGCTTGTAGATGGCAACTATTAACCAGCTGGTGCGTAAGTCGCGCAAGCGCATGGTCGAGAAAAGCGACGTGCCTGCGTTACAAAACTGCCCGCAACGTCGTGGAGTATGTACTCGTGTATATACCACTACGCCAAAAAAACCGAACTCAGCCTTACGTAAAGTATGCCGTGTTCGCCTAACTAATGGCTTTGAAGTCGCCTCGTACATTGGCGGTGAAGGTCATAACTTGCAAGAGCACAGTGTTGTGTTGATCCGTGGCGGTCGTGTAAAAGACTTGCCAGGTGTTCGTTACCACACAGTGCGCGGCGCTTTAGACACCTCAGGTGTTAAAGACCGTAAACAAGGTCGCTCCAAGTATGGTGCAAAGCGTCCTAAGTAATTTTTCTGTTATTTCGAGTCGATAAGAGTAAGGTCGGGCCTGTTTGATTGAGTCCCGAGCTAACCTGAAGACCGTTTGAGGGCTTATCAATGCCAAGACGTCGCGTAGTCGCAAAACGCGAGATTCTAGACGATCCAATTTATGGTAGTCAGATTCTTGCAAAATTCATGAACCACGTTATGGAGCACGGCAAAAAAGCTGTGGCCGAGCGTATTGTTTACGGTGCACTGGAAACAGTAAAAACCCGTAAAAATGTGGAACCTCTGGAAACTTTCGAGAAAGCACTCGACGCCATCGCTCCGCTGGTCGAAGTTAAATCCCGTCGTGTAGGTGGTGCTACCTACCAGGTTCCTGTTGAGGTGCGTCCATCACGCCGCAACGCCCTAGCCATGCGTTGGTTGGTTGATGCTGCGCGTAAGCGTGGTGAGAAATCAATGACCTTACGTTTAGCTGGCGAGCTAATGGATGCTGCTGAAGGTAAAGGTTCAGCGGTTAAAAAGCGTGAAGATGTTCACCGTATGGCAGAAGCTAACAAGGCTTTCTCGCATTACCGTTTTTAATTTAGCGAGGAACTAACTGTGGCTCGTACTACCCCTATTAATCGCTACCGTAACATTGGTATCTGTGCGCACGTTGACGCGGGTAAAACCACGACAACTGAGCGTATCCTGTTCTATACAGGTGTTAACCATAAAATGGGTGAGACCCATGATGGCGCAAGTACCACTGACTGGATGGCGCAAGAACAAGAGCGCGGAATTACCATTACATCTGCTGCTGTAACAGCTTTCTGGGAAGGCTCTACTAAGCAGTTTGATCGGTACCGTGTAAACGTTATTGATACACCTGGTCACGTTGACTTCACGATTGAAGTTGAGCGTTCACTGCGTGTGCTCGATGGCGCTGTAGTTGTTTTCTGTGGTTCTTCTGGTGTTGAACCTCAGTCTGAGACTGTATGGCGTCAAGCGAACAAGTATAACGTTCCACGTGTTGTTTACGTGAACAAGCTTGACCGTCAAGGTGCAGACTTTAAGCGTGTGCTAGGTCAAATCAAGCAGCGTTTAGGTCACACTCCAGTTGCATTGCAGTTGCAAATTGGTATGGAAGAAGAGTTCGTTGGTCAAGTTGACTTAATCAGCATGAAAGCCCGTTACTGGGATGATGCTGATATGGGTCTGGTTTACCGCGAAGAAGACATTCCTGCTGATATGTTGGCTGAAGCAGAAGAGTACCGTTCGTTGCTGGTTGAAGCTGCGGCTGAGTCTAGCGAAGAGCTGATGGATAAGTACCTTGAAGGTGGTGAGTTAACCATCGATGAGATCAAGGCTGGCTTACGTGCGCGTACCATTGCTGGTGAGATCGTTCCGGCTGTTTGTGGTTCATCCTTTAAGAACAAGGGTGTACCGCTAGTGCTTGACGCCGTGATTGATTACCTGCCTGCGCCGAATGAAGTGCAAGCTATTAAAGGTGTGCATCCGGATGACGAAGAGAAAATTGATGAGCGTCCAGCAGATGATAATGGCCCGTTCTCAGCTTTGTCATTTAAGATCGCTACTGACCCCTTTGTTGGTACCTTAACTTTCGTTCGTGTTTACTCCGGCGTGCTGTCTTCGGGCGACTCGGTATTGAACTCAGTTAAAGGCAAGCGTGAGCGCGTTGGTCGTATGGTGCAAATGCACGCTAACGATCGCCAAGAAATCAAAGAAGTGCGCGCGGGTGATATCGCTGCACTGATCGGCATGAAAGATGTGACCACAGGGGATACCTTGTGCGCCATCGATAAGCCAATCATTCTTGAGCGTATGGATTTCCCAGAGCCAGTTATTTCGGTAGCTGTTGAGCCAAAAACTAAAGCTGACCAAGAAAAAATGGGTGTTGCTTTAGGTCGTTTGGCGCAAGAAGATCCATCGTTCCGCGTTAAGTCTGATGAAGAGACAGGCCAGACGATCATTTCAGGTATGGGTGAGTTGCACCTTGATATCCTGGTTGACCGTATGCGTCGTGAGTTTAACGTTGAAGCGAATATCGGTAAGCCACAAGTGGCGTACCGTGAAACGATCCGTAACTCGTGCGAGATTGAAGGCAAGTTTGTTCGTCAGTCTGGTGGTCGTGGACAGTTTGGTCATTGCTGGATTCGTTTTGCCCCTGCTGATGAAGGTCAGGAAGGTCTTGAGTTCCACAATGAAATTGTTGGCGGTGTTGTTCCTAAGGAATACATTCCAGCAATTCAAAAAGGTATCGAGGAGCAGATGAAAAACGGTATTGTTGCCGGTTATCCGCTCATCGGACTAAAAGCTACATTGTTTGATGGTTCTTACCATGATGTTGACTCAAACGAAATGGCGTTTAAGATCGCTGCTTCGATGGCAACTAAGCAGCTCGCTCAAAAGGGCGGTGCCGTTCTGCTGGAGCCAGTCATGCAAGTCGAGGTGGTAACGCCAGAAGACTACATGGGCGATGTGATGGGTGACCTGAACCGTCGTCGTGGCTTGATTCAAGGTATGGAAGATAGTCCTTCTGGAAAAGTGATTCGCGCTGAAGTGCCGCTGGGTGAGATGTTTGGTTATGCAACCGACGTTCGTTCAATGTCGCAAGGTCGTGCGAGCTACTCCATGGAGTTCTCTAAGTACTCAGAAGCGCCGGCGAATGTTGCCGATGCAATTGTTAACCAACAAGGTTAATTCAGCCCATTTAGTAAGAGGTAATATATCGTGGCTAAGGAAAAATTTGAACGTAATAAACCGCACCTGAACGTTGGTACTATTGGTCACGTTGACCATGGTAAAACCACACTGACAGCTGCACTGACCCGTGTTTGCGCCGAAGTATGGGGCGGCGAGGGTGCATCGAAAGGTTACGACCAGATCGATAACGCACCTGAAGAAAAAGCACGTGGTATCACTATTAACACGTCACACGTAGAGTACGATTCACCGACTCGTCACTACGCGCACGTTGACTGCCCGGGTCACGCTGACTACGTTAAAAACATGATTACTGGTGCTGCTCAGATGGACGGCGCTATTCTTGTTTGTTCAGCAGCTGACGGCCCTATGCCGCAGACCCGTGAGCACATCTTGCTGTCACGTCAGGTTGGTGTTCCGTACATCGTTGTATTCCTGAACAAAGCAGACATGGTTGATGACGAAGAGCTGTTAGAGCTTGTTGAAATGGAAGTGCGTGACCTGCTCAGCACTTACGATTTCCCAGGTGACGACACGCCAATCATCATTGGTTCAGCGCTGATGGCGTTGGAAGGTCGTGATGATAATGGTCACGGTACAACTGCAGTTAAAACTCTGGTAGAGACTTTAGACTCTTACATCCCAGAGCCAGTGCGTGCAATTGACTTGCCATTCTTGCTGCCAATTGAAGACGTATTCTCCATCTCAGGTCGCGGTACTGTTGTTACAGGTCGTGTTGAGCGTGGAATCGTTAAAGTTGGTGAAGAAGTAGAAATCATTGGTATCCGTGATACCGTGAAAACGACCTGTACTGGTGTTGAAATGTTCCGCAAGCTGCTTGACGAAGGTCGTGCAGGTGAGAACGTTGGTGTTCTGTTGCGTGGTACTAAGCGTGAAGATATCGAGCGTGGTCAAGTATTGGCCAAGCCTGGTTCAATCAAGCCGCACACACGTTTCGAAGCTGAAGTGTACGTATTGTCTAAAGAAGAAGGTGGACGTCACACTCCATTCTTCAAAGGCTACCGTCCGCAGTTCTACTTCCGTACAACTGACGTAACTGGCAGCTGTGAATTACCGGAAGGTATCGAAATGGTAATGCCAGGTGATAACGTTAAATTAGACGTTACCCTGATTGCACCAATCGCCATGGAAGATGGTCTGCGTTTCGCGATTCGCGAAGGCGGCCGTACCGTTGGTGCTGGTGTTGTTGCAAAAATCATCGCTTAAGTGATGACCATAGAAGAACCCTCGCTTGCGGGGGTTTTTCTTTATAGTTGACATATTATCTAGACGCCATTAGAATTGCGCCTCCTTTTATCGGGCGAGGTTCGTCTGATGGGGAAGGTAACTAAGAGTCTGAGGTCAGAATGCAAAATCAACAAATCCGTATCCGGTTGAAGGCTTTTGACCATCGCCTGATCGATCAATCAACCCAGGAAATCGTGGAAACCGCGAAACGTACTGGTGCTCAGGTGCGTGGTCCAATCCCACTGCCGACCCGTAAAGAGCGTTTTACCGTTCTGGTTTCTCCGCACGTTAACAAAGACGCGCGCGATCAGTACGAAATTCGCACTCATAAGCGTGTGTTGGACATTGTCCAGCCAACTGATAAAACAGTTGATGCGCTAATGAAGCTTGATCTTGCGGCTGGCGTGGAAGTGCAGATCAGCCTCGGCTAAAACCAGGTGGTTTTAGTCGTGTAACGCTCTGCAATGGGCGGCCATAGCGGGTGAAAGCCCCGTACACTCATGAGGTTTTAGACATGACTATAGGTGTAGTCGGTCGTAAATGCGGGATGACCCGTATTTTCACCGAAGATGGTGTCTCAATTCCGGTGACTGTTATTGAAGTCGAACCGAATCGAGTCACTCAGTTCAAAAACGAAGAAAGCGATGGTTATCGCGCTGTGCAAGTGACTGTGGGTGAGCGTCGTGCTTCCCGCGTGACTAAAGCACAAGCGGGCCATTTTGCTAAGGCTGGCGTTGCAGCTGGTCGTACAGTTCTTGAGTTTCGTCTTGAAGATGGCGAGTACCAAGCAGGGGATCAGGTCACTGTAGACTTGTTTGCCGCTGGTCAACTTGTCGACGTAACTGGCCAGACTAAAGGTAAAGGCTTTGCCGGTACCATTAAGCGCTGGAACTTCAGTGGTCAAGACAATACTCACGGTAACTCTGTATCTCACCGTGCTCCGGGTTCGATTGGTCAATGTCAAACTCCGGGTCGCGTCTTCAAAGGCAAAAAAATGTCCGGTCATATGGGCGCTGAGCGCATGACTGTGCAGTCCTTGGAAGTCGTGCGTGTCGATGCTGAGCGCAATTTGCTGTTGGTTAAGGGTGCTATTCCAGGCGCTACCGGCGGTAATGTCATTGTGCGTGCAGCGGCGAAGGCTCGCGGTTAAGAGGAGAATGCCGAAATGCAAATTAATGTAAATGGCTCCCAGGCAATCGAAGTTTGCGAGCGTACCTTTGGCGATGAGTTTAATGAAACTCTAGTACACCAAGCTGTAGTTGCTTACATGGCTGGTGGTCGTCAAGGCAGTAAGAAACAAAAGACTCGTTCAGAAGTTTCTGGTGGTGGTAAAAAACCTTGGCGTCAAAAAGGTACTGGTCGTGCCCGTGCTGGTACGATTCGTAGCCCAATCTGGCGTGGGGGCGGGGTAACATTTGCCGCGCGTCCTCAGGACCACTCACAGAAGCTAAACAAGAAAATGTATCGTGCAGCGATGCGTTCAATTTTATCTGAGTTAGTTCGTCAAGAGCGCTTAGTTGTTGTTGAAGATTTTTCTGTTGATGCCCCTAAGACCAAAGCCCTGCTGGGTAAATTAGATACTTTGGGTCTGCAAGATGTTTTGATCGTTTCAGAAAGTGTTGATCAAAATCTATACCTTGCTGCTCGCAACTTGCCGCATGTTGATGTGCGCGATGTTCAAGCGTCTGATCCAGTTAGTCTGATTGCTTATGACAAAGTCTTAATGACTGTGTCTGCAGTTAAGAAATTTGAGGAGATGCTGGGATGAACCAGGAACGCGTATTTAAAGTGCTACTTGGCCCGCACGTCTCTGAAAAGGCTACAATGCTGGCAGATGGTAAGAGCCAGTTTGTTTTTAAAGTTGCAATCGATGCAACTAAGCTTGAAGTCAAAAAGGCCGTTGAAAGCTTATTCGACGTAAAAGTAGCGAATGTAAATACTCTTAAAGCTAAGGGTAAAACTAAGCGCACTGCACGTGGATTAGGCCGTCGCAACGACTGGAAGAAAGCATATATCGCTCTTCAGCCAGGCCAGGATATCGATTTCACAAGCAGTGCTGAGTAAAATAGGGGTGCATCATGGCAATTGTTAAATGCAAACCGACTTCTGCTGGCCGTCGTTTCGTCGTCCGCGTAGTCAACAAGGAGCTTCATAAAGGCGCTCCTTACGCACCACTGCTCGAGAAAAAATCGAAGACTGGTGGTCGTAATAATAATGGACGTATTACCTCGCGTCATATTGGTGGTGGTCATAAGCAGCATTACCGTCTGGTGGATTTCCGTCGTAACAAAGATGGCATTCCAGCGACAGTAGAGCGCATTGAATATGATCCAAACCGTACAGCGCATATTGCATTATTGAAGTATGCAGACGGTGAGCGTCGTTATATTTTGGCACCTAAGGGTGTAAGTGCTGGTGAGCAGCTGATGTCGGGTGCACATGCGCCGATTAAAGCAGGTAATAGCTTACCTTTGCGCAACATTCCAGTGGGTTCCACAATTCACGGTGTTGAGCTAAAGCCAGGTAAGGGTGCGCAAATTGCTCGCTCAGCTGGTACTTCAGCGCAGCTCGTTGCTCGCGAAGGTATGTACGTGACTTTGCGTCTGCGTTCCGGTGAAATGCGTAAAGTGCTCTCTGAGTGCCGCGCAACATTGGGCGAAGTTTCGAATCATGAGCATTTCCTCCGCTCACTGGGTAAAGCAGGTGCTTCACGTTGGGCGGGTATTCGTCCATCTGTACGTGGTTCCTGTATGAACCCGATTGACCACCCACATGGTGGTGGTGAGGGTCGTACTTCTAGTGGTCGTCACCCGGTTACACCGTGGGGCAAGCCAACTAAAGGCGCGAAAACTCGTTCGAACAAGCGCACCGAGAACATGATCGTTCATCGCCGCAAATAATTAGAGGGATACGCAAGTGTCACGTTCTCTTAAGAAAGGTCCTTTTATCGATCTTCACCTTCTAAAGAAGATCGAAGTGGCGGTGGAAACGAATGATCGTAAACCAGTGAAAACTTGGTCGCGTCGTTCGATGATCCTGCCGCAGATGGTTGGTTTAACCATCGCAGTTCATAACGGTCGTCAGCATGTCCCAGTTCTAGTGAGCGAAGATATGGTCGGTCATAAACTCGGCGAATTTTCTGCTACGCGTACCTATCGTGGTCACGTTGCAGATAAGAAAGGCAGACGCTAAGGAGTCAGTAAGATGGAAGTAGCAGCTAAGTTATCAGGCGCTAACCTTTCCGCTCAGAAAGCTCGCTTGGTCGCAGACCAAATTCGCGGGATGAAAGTGGGCGAAGCGCTGAACTTATTGAATTTCAGCAGCAAAAAAGCTGCCGGAATCATCAAGAAAGTGTTGGAGTCTGCGATTGCTAACGCTGAACATAACGAAGGCGCTGACGTAGATGATTTAACAGTCTCTACAGTTTTCGTTAACGAAGGTCGTTCGCTAAAGCGCATCATGCCTCGTGCCAAAGGCCGAGCTGATCGCATCGTCAAGCGGTCTTGCCATATCACTGTCAAGGTTGCCGACAAGTAACGGAGTTGATCAGATGGGTCAGAAAGTACATCCCATTGGCATACGCCTGGGAATAGTCAAGGAACACACGTCTGTTTGGTATGCAGACCGCAAAAATTATGCGGATTACCTGAATGCCGACTTAGAAGTACGTGCGTATCTAATTGACAAATTAAAAAACGCGTCCGTTAGCCGTATCGACATTGCTCGTCCGGCTCAAACAGCACGTATCACTATTCACACTGCTCGTCCTGGTATTGTTATTGGGAAGAAAGGTGAGGATGTTGAGAAATTACGTCAGGACCTGACCAAGAAAATGGGTGTGCCTGTGCACATTAACATCGAAGAGATCCGCAAGCCGGAACTCGACAGCATGTTAGTGGCGCAGAGCGTTGCTCAGCAGCTGGAGCGTCGTGTGATGTTCCGTCGCGCTATGAAGCGTGCGGTACAGAATGCTATGCGTCTTGGTGCCAAGGGCATCAAAATCCAAGTGAGCGGTCGTCTAGGCGGTGCTGAAATCGCACGTACCGAATGGTATCGCGAAGGTCGTGTGCCCTTGCACACACTGCGCGCTGATATCGATTATGCCAACTACGAAGCTCACACCACATACGGTGTGATCGGTGTAAAGGTTTGGATCTTCAAAGGCGAGGTCATCGGTGGCCAGCATGAAGAACTAAAACCCACAGCACCTGCGCCTCGTAGAAAAGCTGCACGTTAAGGAGTACGCAAAATGTTACAACCAAAGCGTACGAAGTTCCGCAAGACGATGACAGGCCACAACCGTGGTCTGGCATTGCGCGGTAGTAAAGTGAGCTTCGGGGAATACGGTTTGAAAGCTGTTGCCCGTGGCCGCCTCACAGCACGCCAGATTGAGTCAGCACGTCGTGCTTTGACCCGTCACGTAAAACGTGGTGGTAAAATCTGGATTCGTGTGTTCCCAGACAAGCCGATTACCAAAAAACCACTCGAAGTTCGTATGGGTAAAGGTAAGGGTTCTGTTGAGTACTGGGTTTGCCAAATTCAACCTGGCAAAGTTCTGTACGAAATTGAGGGTGTGTCGGAAGAGTTAGCGCGCGAGGCATTTGCCTTGGCAGCAGCTAAATTACCGATCGCTACATCCTTTGTTAAGCGGACGGTGATGTGATGAAAGCTACCGAACTTCGTGAAAAATCAGTAGAGCAGCTGAACGAGCAATTGCTTGACCTGCTTCGTGATCAGTTCAATTTGCGTATGCAAAAAGCAACTGGCCAATTGACGCAGTCTCACCTGCTGTCGCAAGTGAAGCGTGATATTGCGCGCGTTAAGACTGTGCTAAAGCAGCAGAAGGCAGGTAATTAATCATGGCTGAAGCTCAGAAAACTGTCCGTACGTTAACCGGAATGGTTGTTAGCGATAAAATGGACAAGACAATCACTGTATTAATCGAGCGTCGCGTTAAGCACCCGATTTACGGTAAATATGTTAAGCGTTCGACTAAACTGCATGCGCATGACGAAACGAATCAGTGCCGTACTGGCGACAAGGTCACTATCAGTGAAACCCGTCCGCTAGCTAAGACTAAGTCTTGGGCGCTGGTCGAAGTCGTTGAGCGCGTGGAAGTGGTCTAAGGGCCTAGGGTCGGAGAAATTATATGATTCAGACTCAATCTATGCTCGATGTCGCTGATAACAGTGGCGCTCGTCGAGTAATGTGCATCAAGGTCCTTGGCGGTTCACACCGCCGCTATGCAGCTATCGGTGACATTATTAAGGTCACTGTGAAGGAAGCGATTCCGCGCGGCAAAGTTAAAAAAGGCCAAGTAATGACCGCTGTTGTTGTGCGTACCCGTTTTGGCGTGCGCCGTCCAGATGGTTCAATCATTCGCTTCGACGGTAATGCTGCTGTTCTATTGAACAACAAGCATGAGCCGATCGGAACTCGTATCTTCGGGCCAGTGACGCGCGAACTTCGTAACGATAAGTTTATGAAGATCGTTTCACTAGCGCCTGAAGTACTGTAAGGAGTGCCGTCATGCAAAAGATTCGTCGTAACGACGAGATCATCGTCATCGCCGGCAAGGATAAAGGCAAACGTGGTAAGGTGCAGAGCGTATTGGCCGACAACCGTGTGGTTGTAACAGGTATCAATATGGTTAAGCGTCATACCAAGCCTAATCCGATGTCCGGAGTTCAGGGCGGTATCGTCGAAAAAGAAGCGCCGTTAAATGCTTCTAACGTGGCTATTTTCAATGCTGAAACCAACAAGGCAGATCGCGTTGGCTTTAAAGTTGAAGATGGCAAGAAAATTCGTGTCTTCAAGTCAACCAATAAACCGGTTGAAGCTTGAGGCTGCTAGGTAGATCACCATGGCACGACTGAAAAGTATATATCGGGACGAACTTGTTCCACAGCTGAAGGAAGAACTGAAGCTGGCGAACGTAATGGAAGTTCCGCGTGTAACGAAAATTACACTGAATATGGGTCTAGGCGAAGCAGTGACCGATAAGAAAGTTATCGAGCACGCAGTCTCAGACTTAGAAAAAATCACTGGCCAGAAGCCCGTAGTTACTTATGCGCGCAAATCTATCGCGGGTTTTAAAATCCGTGAAGAGTGGCCGATTGGGGTTAAAGTTACGTTACGTAACGAAATTATGTATGAGTTCCTGGATCGTTTGCTTTCGATCTCCCTGCCACGGATGCGTGACTTCCGTGGGCTGAATGCTAAGTCTTTTGACGGACGTGGCAACTACAGCATGGGTGTTAAAGAGCAAATTATTTTCCCGGAAATTGATTACGATAAGATCGATGTGCTACGTGGTCTGGATATTACTCTGACCACCTCAGCTCGTAACGACGAAGAAGGCCGTGCTTTATTGCGTGCTTTCAAATTCCCTTTCCGTAACTGAGGGTTAGCACATGGCTAAGAAGAGCATGATCAACCGTGAGCTGAAGCGTCAGCAAACGGTAGCAAAGTTCGCTGAAAAGCGTGCGGCGCTAAAAGCTATCATTGCCAATCCGGCTTCCAGCGATGAAGAACGTTGGGATGCCCAGGTTGCATTGCAAAAGCAACCACGTGATGCAAGCCGTTCGCGTCTGCGTAATCGCTGCCGCATCACGGGTCGCCCACATGGTGTATACCGCAAATTCGGCTTAAGCCGTATCAAATTGCGTGAAGCTGCAATGCGAGGCGATGTACCAGGTTTGGTTAAGTCCAGCTGGTAAGAAAAACAGCATTAACTACTGTTATTTGCTGAAAAACGAATCAAGCTCCTTATGGGGCTTGATTTGTTTGTGCTTTACCAATTAGAATGTCTGGCTCGCAGAGTCTTTGTATTTAATTGTTTTGCGATAGTGGCCGTAAAGGTCTTTTTATTTATGTATCAGGAGATACAAGCCCATGAGTATGCAGGACCCGTTGTCAGATATGCTGACTCGAATCCGTAATGCCCAGATGGCTGAAAAGTCTGTTGTAACTATGCCTTCTTCAACGCTTAAGCAATCAGTTGCAAGCGTTTTAAAGAGCGAAGGTTACATTGCAGATTTTCAGATCAGCAGCGATGTTAAACCGCAGTTGACCATCGAATTGAAATACTTTGAAGGTCGTCCGGTCATCGAAGAAATCAAACGTGTTAGTCGCCCTGGTTTACGCCAGTACAATGCGGCTAATGATCTGCCAAAGGTTCGTGCAGGTTTAGGTGTAGCAATCGTATCCACCAACAAAGGTGTGATGAGTGATCGTGCTGCCCGTGCTGCCGGAATCGGTGGCGAAGTTCTTTGTAGCGTATTCTAAGGGAGATAAGCATGTCTCGCATTGCTAAGAATCCCGTCACGCTACCAGCCGGTGTTGAGCTAAAACTCGCTGGCCAAGAGCTTTCGGTGAAGGGTGCTAAAGGTGCCCTAGAGTTGACTGTGCATTCTTCAGTTGAAGTAAGCCAAGAAGGCAGCGAAATTCGTTTTGCCGCCCGTCATGGTGATCAACAGTCTAAAGCTATGGCCGGTACTACCCGTGCTTTAGTGAACAACATGGTGACTGGTGTTAGCCAGGGTTTTGAGCGTAAGTTGCAACTTGTTGGTGTGGGCTATCGTGCTCAAGCCAAAGGACCAATTTTGTCTTTAGCTCTTGGTTTCTCGCATCCTGTTGAATATGAATTGCCTGAAGGTGTGACGGCTGAAACGCCAAGCGCTACCGATATCGTTATTCGTGGTATCGACAAGCAAGTTTTGGGTCAGGTAGCTGCCGAAATTCGTCAGTTCCGCCGTCCAGAACCATACAAAGGTAAAGGTGTGCGCTACGCTGAAGAAGTTGTGCGCCGCAAAGAAGCTAAGAAGAAGTAGGGCTAGCAAATGAACGACAAGAAAGTTTCAAGACTGCGTCGCTCTCGCAAAGCACGTCTGAAGATGAACGAGTTACAAGTTACTCGTCTTTGCGTGTTTCGCTCTTCGCAGCATATTTACGCCCAGGTCATTTCGGCCGACGGCGGCAAAGTATTAGTTTCGGCTTCTACTTTGGATTCGCAACTGCGCGGTGAGGCCACTGGCAACATCGAAGCAGCCAAAAAAGTAGGCCAGCTGGTCGCCGAGCGTGCGAAAGCCGCTGGAGTTGCCAAAGTGGCTTTTGACCGTTCTGGCTTCAAGTACCATGGCCGTGTGAAAGCACTGGCTGATGCTGCTCGTGAAGGCGGGCTGGAGTTTTAAGTTATGGCAAATCACGAGCAAAAACGCGATAACCGCGACGCTGGCCGCGATGAGGGCTACATCGAGAAATTGGTGCAAGTCAACCGTGTAGCTAAGACCGTTAAAGGTGGTCGTATTTTCACTTTCACAGCACTGAGTGTTGTCGGTGATGGTAAAGGCCGTGTTGGCTTTGGCCGCGGTAAATCACGCGAAGTTCCAGCAGCAATTCAAAAAGCTATGGAAGCAGCGCGTCGCAATATGATTCAGGTTGATTTAAATGGTGTTACTTTACAGTACCCAATTAAAGCTGTGCATGGCGCTTCACGCGTATTTATGCAGCCTGCTTCAGAAGGTACTGGCGTAATTGCCGGTGGTGCGATGCGTGCAGTTTTAGAGGTTGCAGGTGTTCAGGACGTACTAGCCAAGTGCTATGGTTCGACCAACCCAGTTAACGTTGTATATGCAACGTTTAAAGGTTTGAAGACTATGCAGTCACCTGATTCAGTTGCTGCTAAGCGTGGCAAAAGCGTCGAGGAGATTCTTTAACCATGTCTCAAGCAACCGTTAAAGTGACTCTTGTTAAGAGCACGATCGGCCGTTTGGCTAATCACAAGGCTTGTGTGCGCGGCTTAGGTCTGCGCCGTATTGGTCACACTGTTGAGGTTCTGGATACTCCAGAAAATCGCGGCATGATCAACACAGCTTATTACTTGCTCCGAGTGGAGGGCTGATCCATGCAATTGAACAATTTGTGTTCTGCACCAGGTGCCCGTCGCGAAAAGCTTCGCGTAGGCCGTGGTATTGGTAGTGGCTCGGGTAAAACAGCTGGACGTGGTCATAAAGGTTTGTCTTCACGTTCCGGTGGTAAAGTTGCTCCGGGTTTTGAGGGTGGTCAACAGCCAATCTACAAGCGTCTGCCTAAGTTTGGTTTCACGTCATTAAAAGCTATGGATCGCGCAGAAGTTCGTACTTCTGAGTTGGCTCTAGTGGATGGTGATGTGGTATCAGTGCAGTCTCTTAAAGATGCCAATATCATTGGTTTGCATGTAAAGCGCGTTAAAGTCATGCTGTCTGGTGACGTTACTCGCGCAGTTACTTTGCAGGGCATTGGGGTCACTAAAGGTGCCCGTAGTGCAATCGAAGCAGCTGGCGGAAAAATCGAGGAATAAATGGCTAAGCAAGGTTCTCTCTCTGCAGTGGGCGGTGGTGGTTTGTCTGAATTGTGGGCACGTTTACGCTTCCTGTTCATGGCAATAGTTGTCTACCGTATTGGTGCACATATTCCTGTTCCAGGAATCAACCCCGATCGGCTCGCTGACCTGTTTCGACAGAATGAGGGAACTATTCTCAGCCTGTTCAACATGTTCTCTGGTGGTGCGCTCGAGCGTATGAGTATCTTCGCGCTTGGTATCATGCCGTATATTTCGGCGTCGATTATCATGCAGTTGATGACCGCTGTGAGCCCTCATCTGGAACAATTGAAGAAAGAAGGTGAGTCTGGTCGTCGTAAGATAAGCCAGTACACCCGATACGGCACCTTGTTGCTGGCATTTGTACAAGCAATCGGTATGTCCGTGGGCTTGGCCAGTCAAGGTGTTGCTTTTGCAACTGACTTTAACTTCTATTTCGTTGCTATCACCACCTTTGTGGCCGGTGCAATGTTTATGATGTGGTTAGGTGAGCAAATTACCGAGCGCGGTGTAGGTAACGGCATTTCAATGCTGATTTTTGCCGGTATCGTTGCTGGGTTGCCTTCTGCAATTGGTCAGTCTTTCGAGTCTGCCCGTCAAGGCGATATTAATATTTTCGCTTTGATTGCTATTGGTATTCTTGCTGTTGCAATCATTGGGTTTGTGGTCTTTATTGAGCGTGGTCAGCGTCGTATTGCTGTGCACTATGCTAAGCGCCAACAGGGTCGCAAAGTATTTGCTGCGCAAACCAGTCACTTGCCTTTGAAAGTGAATATGGCCGGTGTGATTCCTGCTATTTTCGCCAGTAGTATCTTGTTGTTCCCGGCGTCTCTTGGCCAGTGGTTTGGCCAGTCAGAGAGCATGTCGTGGCTTGCTGATGTTTCGCAAGCGCTGGCACCAGGGCAGCCGTTAAACATTATATTGTTTAGTGCAGGGATTATTTTCTTCTGCTTCTTCTATACAGCATTGATGTTTAACCCTAAAGATGTTGCTGAAAACCTGAAAAAATCCGGTGCGTTTATTCCGGGTATCCGTCCGGGTGAACAGTCAGCACGCTACATTGATAGTGTGTTAACTCGTTTGACCGCGTTTGGTGCCTTGTACATGACGGCTGTGTGTTTGTTACCGCAATTTTTGGTTGTGGCAGCAAATGTGCCGTTTTATCTCGGCGGGACGTCGCTATTGATCGTTGTTGTGGTTGTAATGGACTTCATGGCTCAAGTACAATCACACCTCGTTTCTAACCAGTACGACTCCCTGATGAAAAAATCCAACCTGAAGAGTTACGGTAGCGGTTTAATGCGCTAAGAGTTCTTTAGGCTATAGGAGTTAATGATGAAAGTTCGTGCATCGGTTAAAAAGCTTTGCCGCAACTGTAAGATCGTACGCCGTGAAGGTGTCATTCGCGTGATCTGCAAAGCGGAACCACGTCACAAGCAGCGCCAAGGCTAATTGTGTTGTGTCATGAACCGAACAGCTAGTGCGCTGTTCGGTTGAATAATAGTTATACAGCATTGGTTCTTGCTTTCGATCTTGGCTTCCTGAAAGTAAGTCGCTGTCAATTGGAGTTACACTGAATGGCCCGTATTGCAGGCGTTAACATTCCGGATAACAAGCATACTGTTATCTCGCTGACCTATATCTATGGTATTGGTCGGACAACTGCGCAAAAGATTTGCGCTGCTACTGGAGTTAATCCAGCAGCAAAGCTTCAAGATCTCTCTGATGAGCAGGTCGAGCAGTTGCGTGGCGAAGTTGCAAAACTTCATACAGAAGGTGACTTACGCCGCGAAATCAACATGAACATCAAGCGCTTGATGGACTTAGGTTGCTACCGTGGCTTACGTCACCGTCGTAGCTTACCGCTCCGTGGTCAGCGTACCAAAACCAACGCACGTACCCGTAAAGGCCCACGTAAGCCGATCCGTAGGTAATCCGTATTGGTTCTAGATAGGAATTTGATTAATGGCTAAAGCAGCTGCTCGTCCTCGTAAAAAAGTTAAAAAGACAGTTGTAGATGGCATCGCCCATGTACACGCATCTTTTAACAACACAATTATCACAATTACAGACCGTCAGGGTAATGCTCTGTCATGGGCTACCTCAGGTGGTTCTGGTTTCCGCGGTTCGCGTAAAAGCACACCGTTTGCTGCGCAAGTTGCAGCAGAGCGTGCTGGTCAAGCGGCTCTGGAATATGGTTTGAAAAATTTAGATGTCAACGTCAAGGGCCCTGGTCCTGGTCGTGAATCAGCAGTCCGCGCCTTGAATGGTTGTGGTTATAAAATCGCAAGCATCACCGACGTGACGCCCATCCCACATAACGGATGCCGCCCGCCGAAAAAGCGCCGCGTGTAAATTAGGAGACAGTCAAAAATGGCTCGTTACATTGGTCCCAAATGCAAACTGTCCCGTCGTGAAGGTACAGACCTCTTCTTGAAGAGTGGTTCACGCGCGATTGAATCTAAATGCAACATTGAATCAGCACCTGGCCAGCATGGTCAGCGTCGCACTCGTTTATCCGAGTACGGTACTCAGCTGCGTGAAAAGCAAAAAGTTCGCCGCATGTATGGCGTCCTTGAGCGTCAGTTCGCCAGCTACTATAAAGAAGCAGCGCGCCGTAAAGGTGCAACCGGTGAAAACCTGCTGCAGCTTTTAGAGGCTCGTTTGGATAACGTCGTATACCGTATGGGTTATGGTTCTACACGTGCAGAGTCACGTCAGTTGGTATCGCACAAGTCGATTACCATCAATGGCAAGACTGTCAACATTCCTTCATATCAGGTTCAGCCTGGTGATGTTGTAGCGGTACGTGAAAAGTCCAAAAACCAATTACGTATTTCCCAGGCTCTCGAGTTGTGCACCCAACGTGGTCGCGTCGAGTGGGTTGATGTAGATGCAGAGAAAAAGTCAGGTGTGTTCAAAAGCATTCCTGAGCGCAGTGATCTGTCAGCCGACATCAACGAAAGCCTGATTGTCGAGCTCTACTCCAAGTAAGGGCTAGAAAATAGGTGTATCCATGCAGATTTCGGTAAATGAGTTCCTGACCCCTCGTCAAATTAACGTTGACATGGTCAGTCCGACCCGCGCCAAAATCACGCTTGAGCCTCTCGAGCGTGGATTTGGACATACTTTGGGCAACGCGCTACGGCGTATATTGTTGTCTTCAATGCCTGGCTGTGCTGTCGTCGAAGTTGAAATCGACGGCGTATTGCACGAGTACAGTGCTATTGAAGGGGTTCAAGAAGATGTCATTGAGATTCTTCTTAACCTGAAAGGCCTTGCAGTTATTTTGCACGGTCGTGACGAAGCCACGTTAACTCTGAGCAAAAAAGGGCCGGGCGTGGTGACTGCTGCCGATATTAAGCTGGATCATGATGTGGAAATCGTCAATGGCGACCACGTGATTGCCAATCTGGCTGACAAGGGCGCATTGAATATGAAGCTGCGTATTGCACGTGGCCGTGGCTATGAATCAGCGGATTCTCGTTTTACTGACGAAGATGAAACTCGTAGCATTGGTCGTTTGCAAATCGATTCATTATTCAGCCCTGTTCGTCGTGTTGCATACGTGGTGGAAAACGCCCGTGTTGAGCAGCGTACTAACTTGGACAAACTGATCATTGATCTTGAAACCAATGGCACCCTTGACCCTGAAGAAGCGATTCGTCGCAGTGCAACAATTCTGCAACATCAGTTAGCAGCATTCGTTGATCTTCAGAGTGAAGTAGAGCAGGTTGAAGAGAAGCCGGAAGATGAGATTGATCCAATCTTGTTGCGTCCGGTTGATGATTTAGAGTTGACTGTGCGTTCGGCAAACTGCCTCAAAGCAGAAAGCATTTACTACATTGGTGATCTGATTCAGCGCACCGAAGTAGAATTGTTAAAAACACCGAACTTGGGTAAAAAATCCCTGACTGAAATCAAGGATGTTTTAGCCTCGCGTGGTCTGTCCCTCGGTATGCGCCTTGATAACTGGCCGCCGGCAAGTTTGAAGAAAGACGATAAGGCTACGGCCTGATCGCCATTTATCACCGAACCGAAGAGTTTGGTAAGGAATTGAATCATGCGTCATCGTAAAAGTGGCCGTCACCTAAGCCGTACCAGCGCCCACCGCAAGGCTATGTTTCAAAACATGGCAGTGTCGCTGTTCGAGCATGAACTGATTAAAACTACTTTGCCTAAAGCCAAAGAACTGCGCCGCGTTGCTGAGCCGTTAATTACTTTAGCTAAAGAAGATAGCGTTGCTAACCGTCGTTTAGCATTTGACCGTACTCGCTCGAAAGAAGCAGTGGGTAAATTGTTCAATGATTTAGGTAAGCGTTATGCAACTCGTCAAGGCGGATACCTGCGCATTTTAAAATGCGGTTTCCGTGCTGGCGATAACGCCCCTATGGCTTATGTTGAGCTGGTTGACCGTCCGGTCGCTGGTGAAGTAGAAGTCGCAGAGTAAGCTATATCGCAGTTCAAAAAAACCGAGCCTAGTGCTCGGTTTTTTTATGCCTGTATTTTGTATAGTAATAAACTATCGTCGAGTTTTGAGAATTACATTAGGTAGCTGTTACTTTTTTCGCTAGTCTTGTGCTGAGTCTACTTACCTATCAAGCAGCAGGAGAAATACCATGACTGACAAGCCGAAACTTACATCTGTTTCAGGATGTCCGATTGCTAATAACCAAGACAGTTTAACTGCAGGCTCTCGTGGACCAATGTTGTTGCAAGACGTTTGGTTTTTGGAAAAACTGGCACACTTCGATCGCGAAGTGATTCCTGAGCGCCGCATGCATGCTAAAGGTTCTGGTGCCTTTGGTAGTTTCACCGTGACCCATGATATTACTCAATACAGCAAAGCGGCTTTGTTCAGCGAAGTGGGCAAGCAAACCGATATGTTTGTGCGCTTCTCCACGGTAGCGGGTGAGCGCGGCGCTGCTGATGCTGAGCGTGATATTCGTGGTTTTGCCATGCGTTTTTATACTGAGCAAGGTAACTGGGATTTAGTGGGTAACAACACCCCGGTATTCTTCTTCCGTGATCCACTTAAGTTCCCTGATCTTAACCACGCGGTGAAGCGTGATCCGCGCACTAATATGCGCAGTCCGACCAATAACTGGGACTTCTGGACCGGTCTCCCTGAAGCGCTGCACCAGGTGACGATCTTGATGAGTGATCGCGGTATTCCTGCATCCTTCCGGCATATGCATGGTTTTGGCTCGCATACCTTTAGTTTTATTAATGCTGATAACGAGCGTTACTGGGTCAAGTTCCATTTTAAAACTCAGCAGGGGATTAAAAACCTCACTGACCAAGAAGCCGCTGAGTTAGTGGGTATGGATCGTGAAAGTTCACAGCGTGACTTATATGAAGCCATTGAAGGTGGGGACTTCCCGCGCTGGACCATGTACGTACAAATCATGCCGGAAGCCGATGCAGCTAAAGTGCCGTATCATCCCTTTGACCTGACCAAGATTTGGCCCAAAGGTGATTACCCCCTGATTGAGGTGGGTTACTTTGAGCTCAATAAAAACCCAGAGAACTACTTTGCTGACGTTGAGCAGGCGGCCTTTAACCCAGCGCATATTGTCCCGGGCATTAGCTTCTCGCCGGACCGCATGCTGCAGGGGCGCTTGTTTTCCTATGGTGATGCCCAGCGTTACCGTTTAGGCGTCAATCACTATCAAATTCCGGTGAACACCCCCCGTTGCCCATACCACAACTACCACCGTGATGGTGCGATGCGCGTGGACGGCAATCAAGGCAGTCGCTTGCATTATGAGCCTAACAGCCAGGGTGAGTGGCAAGAGCAGCCTGATTTCTCAGAGCCACCATTGGCTTTAGAGGGTGCTGCTGATCGCTTTGATTATTGGCAAGATGAGCCGGATTATTTTACTCAGCCGGGCAATCTGTTCCGTTTATTGAGTGCCGCGGAGCAACAAGTGTTGTTTGAAAATACAGCGCGTAATATGAATGGCGTACCAGATGAGATCAAGATGAAGCACATCTGTCACTGTATGCAGGCTGATCCTGCCTACGGTGCTGGGGTTGCTAAGGCATTAGGTCTGGAGTTGCCGAAGTAAGCTGTAACAGCATTACAAGGCGTTACAACACGGGTCTCTTAATGAGGCCCGTGTTGTTTTAGCGCTTAGAGTTTGTCTGTTAAGAAGCGGCCTGTGTGTGAGATTGCTACAGCAGCGATTTCTTCAGGGGTGCCGGTGGCAATAATCTCACCACCACCAGAACCGCCTTCAGGGCCCAAATCAATAATCCAGTCTGCGGTTTTAATCACATCGAGATTGTGTTCAATCACCACAACAGTATTGCCGCGGTCGCGTAAGCGGTGCAATACATCCAATAATTGCTGAATATCAGCAAAGTGCAAACCTGTGGTGGGCTCGTCGAGGATATACAGCGTTTGTCCAGTGTCGCGCTTGGATAGCTCACGGGAGAGCTTGACCCGTTGTGCTTCACCGCCGGATAACGTCGTTGCACTTTGTCCGAGGCGAATATAGGACAGGCCCACATCTACGAGGGTTTGTAAGCGCCGTGCTAGGGCTGGGATTGGGTCAAAGAAAGCTCGCGCTTCTTCGATGGTCATATCCAGCACTTCATGGATGTTTTTGCCTTTATAGCGAATATCCAGAGTTTCACGGTTGTAACGCTTGCTCTTACAGGTGTCGCAGGCCACATAAATGTCAGCTAAGAAGTGCATTTCAACTTTAATAACACCGTCGCCTTGGCAGGCTTCACAGCGGCCACCTTTGACGTTAAAGGAAAAACGTCCAGGGCTATAACCGCGCGCACGGGACTCAGCTACACCGGCAAAGAGCTCACGGATAGGGGTGAAAATACCCGTATAGGTTGCGGGGTTGGAGCGTGGTGTACGGCCAATTGGGCTTTGGTCAATATCCACCACCTTGTCCAGTTGCTCAACACCTTCCAGAGTATCGTAAGGCGCGGCTTCTAAGGTAGTGGCCCCGTTGAGAGCGGTGGCCATTAGCGGATATAACGTATTGTTAATTAGAGTTGATTTACCTGAGCCAGAGACCCCAGTAACACAGGTGAGCAGACCCAGGGGTAAGTCTAAATTGACATTTTTGAGGTTATTGCCCCGCGCGCCATATAAACGCAGCATTTTTTCCGGGTTAATCGGTGTGCGCTCAGCAGGGTAAGTGATTTGCACTGCGCCAGATAAGTACTGACCGGTTAGAGACGCAGGGTTGGCCATCACTTCGGCAGGCGTGCCTTGAGCAACCACTTCACCGCCGTGCACGCCAGCTCCAGGGCCAATATCAACCACGTAATCAGCCATACGAATAGCATCTTCATCATGCTCGACGACAATTACAGTGTTGCCGATTTTACGCAGGTGATCGAGCGTATTGAGTAGGCGTTCATTGTCGCGTTGATGTAAACCAATAGATGGCTCATCAAGGATATACATGACCCCAACTAAGCCTGCACCAATTTGACTGGCCAAACGAATACGCTGGGCTTCGCCGCCAGACAAGGTGTCGGCGCTGCGGTTCAAGGTGAGGTAATTTAAGCCAACGTTGACTAGAAACTGTAAACGCGCACTGATTTCTTTAAGGATTTTCTCGGCAATCTCACCACGTTTGCCGGGCAAGCTTAAGGCGCTGAAATACTCAAAGGCTTCGCCGATTGGCATGGCGGTAATGGTGGGTAAAGTATTGTCGCCGACCCACACATGGCGCGCTTCCCGACGCAGGCGTGCACCTTCACAGTCAGGGCAGGCTTGGGTACTTAAATACTTGGCCAGCTCTTCACGGACGGTATTGGACTCGGTTTCCCGGTAGCGCCGCTCTAAGTTGGGCACTATGCCTTCAAATGGGTGTGAGCGTTTAACAATGTCGCCACGGTCGTTGAGGTAACGGAACTCAATGTCTGTTTTACCTGTGCCGTGCAACACAACTTTCTGCGTGCTGGCATCCAGCTCTTTAAAAGGTGTTTCTAAACTAAAGCCATAGTGATCGGCTAAAGAGTTGAGCATTTGGAAATAGTAAACATTACGGCGGTCCCAGCCACGAATTGCACCTTCAGCAAGGGTTAGTTCGCCATTGACTAAGCGCTTGGTATCAAAGAACTGCTTAACGCCAAGACCATCACAGCTTGGGCAGGCACCGGCTGGATTGTTGAAGGAGAACAGCTTGGGTTCCAGCTCGCTAATCGCATGGCCACAATGGGGGCAGGCAAAGCGGGCAGAAAAGACCATTTCCTCGCTGCCGTCATCATCCATTGAAGCAACCAAAGCAATGCCGTCGGTGAGGCGTAAGGCGGTTTCAAAGGACTCAGCTAAGCGCTGCGCCAAGTCGTCGCGGACTTTAAAGCGGTCCACTACCACATCAATGGAGTGTTTCTTTTGTTTGTCGAGCTTCGGCACTTCATCGATTTCATACAATGTGCCATTGACGCGCACGCGGACAAAACCTTGCGCACGCATTTCATCAAACACTGAGAGGTGCTCACCTTTACGTTCACGCACCACTGGCGCTAGTAACATTAAGCGGCTTTCTGCTTCGCGGTTGAGAACTAAGTCGACCATTTGACTGACGGTTTGTGCTTCTAATGGCACATGGTGGTCTGGGCAATGGGGTATGCCGGCGCGGGCATAGAGCAAGCGCAAATAGTCGTAAATTTCGGTGATGGTACCCACGGTTGAGCGTGGGTTATGTGAGGTTGATTTTTGTTCAATGGAAATTGCTGGCGATAAACCTTCGATGGTGTCGACATCAGGCTTTTCCATCATTGATAAAAACTGGCGAGCATAGGCCGATAATGATTCAACATAGCGGCGCTGGCCTTCGGCATAAAGCGTGTCAAAGGCTAATGAAGATTTACCTGAGCCAGACAGGCCGGTGATTACAATCAGCTTGTTGCGCGGTAAATCGATATCAATATTTTTTAAATTATGGGTGCGAGCCCCACGAACTACTATGGTATCCACTGAATTCCCCGCGTTGCGAGCGTAAACAGTTGAGTATACGGGTTAGAGGGAGGCTGCGGCAAAGTCTTCTGCCTGATAGAATTGCGCCTCTAAATTGGGGAGGTGTTATGCACGATCATAATAGTGACGCAATGAATGCTCAGGAGCGTCGCGCTGCCGGTGGCTTATCATCGGTATTTGCCTTTCGTATGCTGGGCATGTTTATGGTGTTGCCGGTCTTGGTGACCTATGGGCAAGACCTATCTGGCGCCACACCTTTTTTATTAGGACTGGCCATTGGTGCTTATGGTTTAACTCAGGCGGCGTTACAAATTCCGTTTGGTATGCTTTCGGATCGCTTTGGCCGCTTACCGATTATTTATCTAGGTTTATTAATCTTTGCCGCCGGCAGTGTGGTGGCGGGGATGTCTGACTCAGTTTGGGGCGTCATTGCTGGGCGTGTTTTACAAGGGGCTGGGGCTATTTCTGCAGCAGTAATGGCGCTGCTCTCGGACTTAACCCGCGAGCAAAATCGCACCAAAGCCATGGCCATGATTGGGATCAGTATCGGCATTTCTTTTGCGGTTGCTATGGTGGTTGGACCGTTGGTGACTCGCGGCTTTGGTTTGTCTGGATTGTTCTGGTTTACTGCGGCGATGGCAATCTTAGGTATCTTTATCATTGCTTTTGTTGTCCCCAAGCCCACCGTGCAACTGCAAAATCGTGAGGCTGGGGTGGCTCCGTCAGCGTTTGCCGGAATTTTGCGTAATGGTGCTTTGTTGCGCTTAGATTTGGGCATCTTCGTGTTGCATGCCTTGCTTATGGCCAGCTTTATTGCACTGCCTTTGGCTTTAGTTGAGCAGGGTGGCTTGCCTAAAGAGGAGCACTGGTGGGTGTATTTGGTCGCGCTTTTTGTCGGCTTTTTTGCCATGCTGCCCTTTATTATCTATGCTGAAAAAAAGCGCAAAATGAAGCGCGTGTTTCTTGGTGCCATCAGTGTTTTACTGTTTAGTGAATTGTTTTTTTGGTGGTTCGGGCACGGTTTAATCCTATTGGTGATTGGTACCATAGTGTTCTTTACTGCTTTTAATTTGCTTGAGGCAACGCTGCCTTCTTTGATCAGTAAAATAGCACCCGCAGGCGCTAAGGGTACGGCGATGGGCGTCTACTCAACCAGTCAGTTTTTAGGTGCAGCCTTGGGTGGCATGTTAGGTGGCTGGTTGTTTAGCGTGGGCGGTGCACCTGTGGTTTTTGCTAGCTGCGCTGCACTTGCAGCACTTTGGCTGGTTTTTGCTGCTAATATGCAAGAGCCGCCTTATGTAACTAGCATGCGTTTGCCGGTATCCCCTGTGGCTCTGCAAGAAACACAGTGGTTGACGGCGTTAAGCTCGCAAGCGGGTGTGATGGAAGCTGTATTGGTGGCAGAGGAAGCTGCTGTTTATGTGAAATTTGACACGCAAATTATAGATCGTGCCGCTATTGAAGGTTACCTTTAATACATTGGCGTGCTGACCGTTTGGAGAATGATATGGCTCGTGGAATTAACAAAGTAATTTTGATCGGTAATTTGGGCGGCGACCCAGAGACACGCTATTTGCCCAATGGCAATGCGGTGACCAACTTAACCTTAGCAACCAGTGATAGCTGGCGTGACAAGCAAACCGGACAGATGCAAGAGCGCACTGAGTGGCACCGGGTGACATTTTTTGGAAAAATTGCTGAAATTGCTGGGCAGTATTTGCGCAAAGGTTCCAAAATTTATATCGAAGGCCGCCTGCAAACCCGAGAGTGGGAAAAAGATGGCGTTAAGCGCTACACCACAGAAGTGATTGTAGATATTGGTGGCACCATGCAAATGTTGGATAGCCGTGGTGATAATGATGGTGCTAGCCGTGCGCCAGTCTCACGCCCACAGTCGCAGCCACAGCAACAACCGCAAAGCCAGCCGCAACAGCAGCAGCGCCCAGCACCAAGCGTGCAGCATGATGCGCAGCCAGCGCCAGACTACGACAGCTTTGACGACGACATCCCGTTCTAAACAGATAGCATAATTTATAATAATAATTCTGAGGAACTGATATGCAATTACGCTTGGTTTTGCTGGGTGGTGGCAATGCGCTAGGAAAAGCTTTAGTGCGTCTAGGTGCGGAAGACGATATTTCTTTTCTGGCCCCTAGGCCGGAAAAAGGTGCCTGGGATGCCGCCAGCTTAACCAGCTTAATTGATGAAGTGCGGCCTGATGCAGTGATCAATCTTGCCTATTATTATGATTGGTTTCAGGCAGGGGCCGTTGATCCTTTACATTTCATACCGCAAGAGCGCGCCATCGAGCGCTTAGCGCAGTTGTGTAAACATTACGACTGCATCCTCTTACAGCCTTCTAGCTACCGCGTATTTGATGGTGTACGTGCTACTGCGTATAACGAAACCAATGAGTGTAAGCCGCTCAGCCCGCGAGGGCAGGCGTTGATGCGTATGGAGCAAAGTGTTCGTGCTTTGTGTTCCAAGCACGTGTTGTTGCGTATTGGTTGGCTGCTTGATGACAGTCCTGAAGGCGTATTGGGGCGTGTTTTACGTCGTGCACAGGATCATGAGTTGATGGAAATGGCCGATGATCGGCGTGGTAATCCTACTCCGGTAGAAGATGCTGCGCGGGTGATCTTGGCAATATTAAAGCAGTTGGACTGCTCAGCACCTTTGTGGGGAACCTACCATTATGGTGGGCAAGAGGCGGCAACAGCATTGTCTGTTGCGCAAGCAATCTTAGCCGAGGCGCAGGCTTGGCGGCCGCAGCTCAGTCAAGAAGTTGAAGCCCGTGCCCATGCCAGCTTTGCGGATGCGGTAATTGAGCCACAGCATGGAGTACTGGATACACGCAAAATTACCCATACTTTTGGTATTAAACCACGGGCTTGGCGCACAGGCTTAAGCGACTTGCTGGATAGCTACTATCGCAATGTGTAGTCTGGATACGCACGATAGCTAAAGATGATGTGTGGCTGGGTTCGCTACAAGGCGGTACTAGAAAAAATATCGGAAATGCATAGCGGTACAAATAAAAACAGGCGCATTAAGCGCCTGTTTTTTGTTTTAAGCTTCTAAATATTAGAACTTGTAGCCTAAACCAACCATGTAAACCAGTGGCTCAAGGTCGACGTTAACTTTAGCGCGAGCTCCGCCAGCTACATCTACATAAGCGGTGGTATCGATATCAATGTAACGGATTTGTCCATTGAGCATTAAGTTGTCGGTTAACATATAGTCAGCACCGACTTGAGCAGCCCAGCCCCATGTGTTCTTAACATTTAAGCTGTTCAAGCCTTTAGCTTTTGCTTCGCTTGTGGTGCTCTCATCAAAGAACCATGTGTAGTTGATACCTGCTCCAATATAAGGTTGAAAGGCAGACTTGCTGTCCAGCGGGTAGAACACAGCACTTAAGGTTGGTGGTAAGTGTTTTAGGCTACCGAGCTTACCATCTACAGCGTTAGTGCCTTTAATGCTGACATCGTGACTAAAAGGCGTTGCGGCTAACAACTCAACGCCAAAGTGATCAGTGACCATGTAAGCAAAGTTCAAACCTAACTGAGTGTCATTGTCTACAGTCGCTTTACCGCCAAAATCTGTATTACCGCCACGATCCAGTTTAACACTAGAAGAATTTTCTTTAGTTTGCACAGTAATCGCACCAGCACGAACGATAATATCGCCAGCTTGGTGAGCTTGAACTGAGGGTGCAGCAATAGCTAACGCCAATAATGACGAAGCGAATAAAGTTGTGCGCATGATGTGCTCCATTGCAACTTATCGTTTGTGTTGGTTGGTAACGATGTTACGGATTGAAGCACAAAGATTTTTGATACAAGTCAAGAAAGGCTGCAGTAGCTGGTTATCTGTGCCTGAAATCCGTATTTGTTCACAGTAAAGTGCTTGAGTGTATCGTTTTAGCAGCCGCGCAATAGCCCATAGCCTTTTAAATTAAGGCGGATTAATTCTGCTTTTCATAGAGTATCCCGTGGCAAGGCAAAAGCGATGCAGCAATTCGAGTCACAAAGCGGTAAACTTGCCCGCATATTTTTCCTTACTCCGTTGGAGCGTTTCATGACACGCACGAGCTTAAGCCGTTTTCTTATTGAACAAACCCGTTCACATCAAACCCCAGCAGAGCTACGCTTTTTAATCGAAGTGGTAGCACGCGCTTGTAAAATGATTAATCACCAAGTGTCGAAAGGCGCATTGGGTGGTGTTTTAGGCAGCATGGGCACTGAGAACGTGCAAGGTGAAGTACAGAAAAAGCTTGATGTGCTGTCCAATGAAATCTTGCTGGAAGCTAACGAGTGGGGCGGCCACTTAGCCGGTATGGCGTCAGAAGAAATGGATAATGCTTATCAGATTCCAGGTAAGTACCCAAAGGGTTCTTATTTATTGGTGTTTGACCCATTGGATGGATCAAGCAATATTGACGTTAACGTATCAGTGGGGACGATCTTCTCAGTGCTACGTTGCCCTGAT
This sequence comes from Denitrificimonas caeni, assembly GCF_027498055.1. Lineage (GTDB taxonomy): Bacteria > Pseudomonadota > Gammaproteobacteria > Pseudomonadales > Pseudomonadaceae > Denitrificimonas. The sequence continues at coordinate 123,852 of NZ_CP114976.1, read as the reverse complement.
CGCAATGGCGAAGAAGGAGATTTGGGCGAAGAAGCCTTTTTGCAGGCCGGTACCGAGCAAGTTGCTGCGGGTTACGCCATTTACGGCCCACAAACCATGTTAGTACTGACCCTAGGTAATGGCGTTAAAGGCTTTACCTTAGATTCAGAAATGGGTTCATTTATTTTGACCCATGACAATATTCGCGTGCCTGAAACCACCGCTGAATTTGCAATTAATATGTCCAACCAGCGTCACTGGGAAGCACCTGTTAAGCGTTATGTGGATGAGTTATTACAGGGGCAAGAAGGGCCTTTGGAAAAAGATTACAATATGCGCTGGGTTGCCGCGATGGTGGCTGATGTACACCGTATCTTGACCCGTGGCGGTATCTTTATGTACCCGCGTGATGCCCGTGAGCCAGAAAAACCTGGCAAATTACGCTTGATGTACGAAGCCAATCCGATGTCGTTTATTATTGAGCAGGCAGGCGGTGTGTCGACCAATGGCCATCAGCGTATTATGGATATTCAGCCCGAATCACTGCATGAGCGTGTGGCGGTCTTCTTAGGCTCTAAAGATGAAGTTGAGCGCATCACCGGTTATCACAGCAAGTAAATAGAGCTGTTAAAGCCTCTATTGGTAGATACATAGCAGGCACTCACTAGGCGTTTAACAGCCTATTGAGTGCCGTCAACGATCAGTCCCACTGCAGTTGTACGAGCTGCCAATCTTTATCGTCGAGCTGCCACTGACTGTTTACTTTGTAGTAATCAGCTCGCTCTGGAATTAGCCCCTGCGCGCCACTAATAGCCACCTGCGCGCTGCAGTGGCCACGGTCACGATAGCTGTTATCCAGCTGACAGGTTCGATTGATCACTAAAATGTTGACGTTCTTAAAGCGCATAAAGAGTAGCAGCATGTATTGTTGCGCAGCTTTTTTATCCATCCCTTGTTGAGCGCTAAAATCTTGATGTAATTGCTCAGTAACGGCAGAGTTGCGTTTGCTACTTAGGTTTTCCTCTAAGCTTTGTGCGGCAGCATCGAGCGCATCAATGGGCGATTGCGAGTGGCAGGCCAGCAAACTCAGGGATAACATAAACAGTGCGCATGAACGTAGCAGTATCGACATGGTATCGCTCTCAAAAATTAATCATGCCTGCATCTTAATCGACTGAAGTTAGAGAGGCGAATGTGAAAGCATTATTGCAGCGGGTGAGCCAAGCCAGTGTCAGCATTGACGGAGCTGAAGTGGCGCGGATCGATACTGGATTATTGGTGCTGGTGGGTCTCGAGCCCGGTGATAATCAGCAAAGTTTAGAAAAAATGCTGCACAAGTTGCTGAATTACCGCGTGTTTGCCGATGAGCAAGAACGCATGAATAAATCCTTGACGGATATTCAGGGCGGCTTGTTATTGGTGTCACAATTTACTTTGGCTGCTGATACGCGCAGCGGTTTGCGTCCAGGATTTTCAACCGCAGCAGCTCCCGCGCAAGCAGAAGCATTATTTGCGCAACTGGTACAAATGGCTCAAGCGCGTTATGCCAAGGTGCAGACCGGTCAGTTTGGCGCGGATATGCAGGTGCAGTTGGTCAATGATGGGCCGGTGACTTTTATGCTAGAGGTCTAGTGCGCTGCTTTTAGCGCGCTTAATAAAACCCGCGCACGGCTTGTACGCGGCTTTCAGGGTTAAATAAATAACGCCTTTATCCGGAGTGCCAGAGTGCGTAGACAACCACTGCGCACTCTGGGGGCTGTTCAAACGCGGTGCTTTAATAAGCGCAAGCTATTGAGAATCACCAATAAGCTGGCGCCAAGGTCAGCAAAGACAGCCATCCACATCGTTGCTTGGCCGCTAATGGCTAAGACTAAAAACACCACTTTAATGGCAATAGCAAAGCTGATGTTTTGCTTAAGAATCGTGGCTGTGCGTTGCGATAAACGGATAAATTGCGGGATCTTGCGTAAATCAGCATCCATTAAGGCGATATTGGCCGCTTCCACTGCGGTGTCTGAACCCGCTGCGGCCATGGCAAAGCTGATATTGGCTTGTGCCAGTGCTGGCGCATCATTGATCCCATCTCCCACCATGCCGACCACTTGCTGCGCATCGCTTTGCAGGTGTTGCAGGTGCTGGAGTTTGTCTTCCGGCAGCATCTCACCGCTAGCGTGCTCAATCCCCACTTGTGCGGCAATGGCGCTGGCGGTGTGCTGATTATCGCCACTGAGCATCAGCGTATGGATGCCTAAGGCGTGCAGTTGCGCAATGGCTTCAGCGGCTTGTTCGCGCAGCGTATCGGCCACGGCAAAACAGGCCAGTACTCGCTCTTCGCTGGCTAGCATGACGACGCTTTGGCCTTGTAGCTCCAGCGCGTTGAGTTGTGTTTGCAGTGCTGATGTACTCAGTTTGAGCTCTTGTATCAAGCGGTGATTGCCTAAGTAATAGCGCACACCGTTAATACGGCCACTGCTGCCGCGGCCGAGCAGCGCCTCGAAGTCACTGACCTCATACCAGTGTTCTTGCTGAGCAAGAAAAGCCTTGTGAATGGCTAACGACACCGGATGATCAGAGCGCGCAGCAAGGCTAGCTGCCAGATGTTGAGCGTTATGCTCTGGGTCATTGAGTAGCAGCGTTTGCGTTAAGACAGGTGTACCATGGGTGAGGGTGCCGGTTTTATCAAAGGCTAAAGTCGTCAGCTCTTTACCTTGTTCTAAAAATACGCCACCTTTAATCAAAATACCTTGGCGTGCGGCTTGAGTCAGGGCGCTGACCACGGCCACGGGCGTGGAAATCACTAGCGCACAAGGGCAGGCAATCACTAGTAAAACTAGAGCTTTATACAGCCAGTCGCTCCACAAACCGCCAAATAATAACGGCGGCACGATGGCCACTAAGCAGGCGATGGCCACGACAATCGGCGTATAAATTTTGGCAAAACGATCAATAAAACGCTGGGTGGGCGCACGGCTGGCTTGCGCTTCTTCGACCGCATGAATAATGCGCGCCAGTGTTGAGTTGTCGCGGGTGGCACTGGTGACGTACTCCAGCGCGCCCTGCATATTGATGCTGCCAGCAAATAAAGGGCTGTCGACGCTCTTTTCCACTGGCAAGCTTTCGCCAGTAATCGGCGCTTGGTTTACTGTTGAGTTGCCGCTGACGACGATGCCATCAAGTGGTACGCGCTCGCCGGGTTGTAGACGCACACGGGTGCCGATCGCCACTGTTTCAGCTTGGCTGGTCTGCCACTGCCCATTGATTAATGTCAGTGCTGTTTCCGGAGCCAGCTCTAAAACACTATGAATGGCATAGCGGGCGCGATCGAGCGACTTGGATTCAATCCACTCCGCCAAAGCAAAGAGAAAAGTCACCATCGCAGCTTCCGGCCAGTGGCCAATAAACAGCGCGCCGGTTACGGCAATGGTCATTAAGGCGTTGATATTGAGATTGCCGTTACGAATGGCCACCCAGCCTTTTTTCAGCACTGGTAAACCCACGGTGGCAATCACCACGCAAGTGAGAGGGATCACCGCCCAGTGCGAATCAGCCATGGTCCACTCAGCGACTTCAGTAAAAGTGGCGGCGATCCCGGCAATGATAAGTGGCCATAAGGATTGCTTAGGCGGTTGTGCAATATTTTGCGAGTCGCCTTGCTGCTGAGGATTAAAGCCAATGCTTTGTAATGCTTGCACAATGCTGTCGAATGCCTGCTCGGCATGAGTCACCGTCAGCTGGCGGCGCATCAGGTTGAATTCCACTGCGCTAATCTCGGGCAAAGTGACGAGCTTGCTACGGATAAGTTGCTCTTCAGTGGGGCAGTCCATCTCGGTAATGATAAAGACGCTGCTGATATGGCTCGGGTCTTTATCTGCAGAACCGGCTGGCGCAGATTGCGTATGGGGTATGCCACATTCAGTTTTGCAAGATTTCATAGATGCTCCAATAACGCGTGGCCTTTGCTTAGATTTAAAAGCCTACCACGGTGGTAGAGTCAAGCGCTGTACATTGGCAGCAGCACAGCTAAACCTGCCAATAATGACAGCAGAATCGGCAGCGCCACACGCAGCAGCATCGCGCGACCGCCAATGGAAACGGCCATACCAGCCTTCATCAGATTGTTCACTGAAGAGGCGATAATAATGCCAATAATAACCGTTGTGCTCTCAAGGCCGGTTTGCGACATGCGCGTTAAGGACAGGGTGATGGCGTCTACATCAGTGATACCGGAAACGGTGGCCAGTACGTAAATTCCCGCATTACCCAACCATTGCTTTAAAACGCTAGCCATCAACAAAATCACTGTGAGCAGTGCGCCCAGCAGCAGCGCTGATTTTAAGTCGAGTGGGTTGCTGGATAAGGCCGGCTGTTCCACTCGGGTGCCGTTACGGTGTTTGCGCCAGATTAATAATGCCGGCAAATATAGCACCAGCGTCATAATTAAGAGCGGAAGAGTTAAGTGGCCCAAGAGCGCAGGGTTAATCATTGCGCAATACAATAATATGCGCAGGTACATGGTGCCGCAGGCGATCAGAATACCGGATGATAACAGTGGTGAGATCTGTGCTGTTTGCCGCGCCAGTCGAGAAAAGTGCAGCGTCAATGCGGTGGATGAGGCTAGCCCGGCAAAGAGACTGGTGAATAAAATGCCTTTTTCTGTACCACCCACTCGCATGGCAAAATAACCCACAAATGAAATCGAGGCGATCAGTACCACCATCCACCAAATTTCATAGGGGTTGAGCATGCCGCCGGGGCCGATGCCTTCATTGGGCAGTAACGGCAGCATCACTACAGAAATCAATAGCAGCTTTAATGCGGCATCCAGTTCGTGTTCTTGTAGGCGATTGAGTGCGCTGTGAATTTCGTTTTTATTGTCGAGTATTATCGTCGTGATCACCGCCGCAGTGGCAGCTACGGCGATGTCTACGGCAACCGCCACAGCACCAAAACAGAACGTCAGTAAGATACCAATAATACCGGTGATGCTGTAATCGCGCATTTGCAGCATGCGCACGCGGTAGGCCATCACTGCCGCAACGCAGACCGCCAGTAAGCTGGCTGGCAATACCCAAGGTGTGACCTTGAGCGATAATAGCGCTGTAATACCGCCCAGCAAGCCGACCAGTGCGTAAGTGCGCATGCCGGCTACCCGCTCTCCAGATTTCTGTTCGCGGGTTGCCCAGCCGCGCTCTAAACCAGTGAGCGCGCCCAGCAATAAGGCAACTGCGAGCTGGATAATGATTTTTTGTTCGCTGACAAACTGTTCGGCAAAACTTTCCATTGGGCACCTTAGCTGTGCAGATTGGGCCGTGCGCTGTGCAGTACCTTTCACTGTAGCGCTCAGCCTGCCTAGATTATAAGGCTACAGTTTAGGGGTTTAAAATAAACGTGCCAACAGCGCAGGCACTGCGGTTTCCACACGCAAAATACGCTCGCCCAGTTGCACCGGACTCAGGCCGGCTTTGCTTAGCAGTTCCACCTCATAGGGAATCCATCCGCCTTCGGGGCCAATTGCTAGGGTCACCGACTCGCTGAGGGCGCGTGGGCATTCCGGGAAATCGCCAGGATGGGCGATTAAACCGCGGGTGTTGGCGGCCATGGCAGGCAACTCATCTTCGACAAAAGGTTTGAAACGTTTGGCTAAGATAATGTTTGGCAAGACAGTGTCGCGGGCTTGTTCAAGGCCTAAAAGCAATTGCTCATGCAGTGCTTCAGGTTGTAAAAAAGGTGTTTGCCAAAAGCTTTTTTCCACGCGGTAGCTATTGATTAGCACCAACTTCGCCACACCCATGCTGGCAATGGTCTGCAAGGTGCGCCGCAGCATTTTGGGGCGGGGCAAAGCCAATAGTAGGGTAATGGGCAGCTTAGCCGGTGGCGGCTGCTGGAAGTCAACGTGCAGCTCAGCAGCCGTATCATCAATTGCTAACAGAGTTGCTTGTCCTTGCAAGCCACCTAAACAGCCAGCGCGCAGGGTTTGCCCTACGCTGGCTTTATGCACTGAGTTTAGATGTTGGAGTCGACGGTCGCTAATGCGGACACGGTCTGTGGCAATAAAGTCAGCCTGACTGACGAGCAATAGATTCATGATTGGACAGGCGGTTTTTGCTCGGTATTGTCATCCTCTGACGAGGGCTCTTCGCTAGCCTTATTAGCAGCTTGTTCTTTTTGAATAATGCCACCAAAAATTACCCCTATCTCAAACAGCAGCCACATCGGCACAGCGAGTAGGGTTTGTGAAAAAACATCCGGTGGAGTGAGGAGCATGCCAACGAAAAAACAACCGACAATCACGTAAGGACGGCTTTTTCTTAAAGTAGCCACGTCAACCATGCCCGTCCAGGCCAACAAAAATGTAGCAATGGGGATTTGGAAAGCCACACCGAAAGCAAAAAACAAGGTTAAAACAAAGTCCAGATATTGACTGATATCGGTCATCATCTCGACCCCTTGTGGTGTTACGCTGGCAAAAAAACCAAACATAATCGGGAAAACCACAAAGTAGGCAAAGGCCATTCCAGCATAAAATAAGACAATACTGGCGATCATCAGCGGTACGGCTATGCGCTTTTCATGCTTATACAAGCCAGGGGCAATAAAGCCCCAAATTTGCTGTAAAATCACCGGCATGCTGAGAAACAGCGAAACCACCATAGTCAGTTTAAATGGCGTTAGAAAAGGGGAGGCCACGCCAGTGGCAATCATGGTGGCGCCATCAGGCAAATAGGTGCGCAGCGGTGCAGCAACTATCGCGTAAATATCTTGGGAGAAATAAAACAGCGCAGCAAACACCACTAGTACAGTGATTACGCAACGCAACAGTCGTGTGCGTAACTCTAGTAAATGGGCAAGCAGCGGCATGTGGTTTTCCGGCTCTTGGGAAGTACTCATGGTGACTGCTCTTTATCGACTGGGGTGCTGTCTTTAGGTTTAGAAGTATCTTCAAATAAGGTTTGTAGCGGTTGCTCGCTAAGTATTTTATTGGCTTTATCAGACGTTTCTTTAAGAATTTGGCGTTCTTTTTCCAGAATGCCTTCGTTGTGCAGCTCGCGGCGAATGTCATCAGCGCCGAGCTCCCGCGCAACATCTTCTTTGATACTGCTTACGCCGCGCTTAATCCGGCCCACCCACAAGCCCGCCACCCGTGCGGCAGCGGGTAAGCGTTCAGGGCCGATGACCAGTAGGGCAACAACAGCAATTAGAATCAGTTCAGAGAAGCCAATATCAAACATGGGTTAGCTCATTTCTTAACAGAAGGATCTTCAGCATGTTCTGCTGTGGCATCAATGGTGCGCCCTGTGGTATCTGCTGCTTCAGATTTTTGCACAGCTTCGCTAGGTTTATCATCGCTGGTATCGACAGCTTTACGAAAACCTTTGATGGCGTCGCCTAAGTCGGAACCGACATTTTTAAGACGCTTGGTGCCAAATAATACAACAACAATTGCTAAGATAATCAGTAATTGCCAAACGCTAATACCGCCCATGATATGTACTCCGTAGTGCGAATAATTAAGTAGTTGTGCGGGCTGCTTTTTCTGCGTGCCCGGATAAGCCAAAGCGTCGTTCCAGCTCGTTGAGTACTGCTTGTGGTTCTAAGTTTAAAGCAGAAAGCATAACCAAACTGTGAAACCATAAATCTGCAGTTTCATAAATAACGTCTTGAGCATCACCTGAGCTTGCGGCATCTTTAGCGGCAAGAATAGTTTCTACCGCTTCTTCACCCACTTTTTCTAAAATTTTGTTTAAGCCTTTGTGGTGCAAGCTTGCTACATAAGAGGTGCTTGGTTCAGCACTTTTACGCGAATCAATGACCTGCGCTACACGGCGTAGAATATCGTCAGTCATGCTTATCAACCTTGATAGATATCATGCGGATCTTTAATAACAGGCTCGACCGTCTGCCACTGCCCGTCGCTTAATACGCGATAAAAACAACTGTGACGGCCAGTATGGCATGCAATATCACCGATTTGCTCTACGCGCAGGATAATAACATCCGCGTCGCAATCAAGGCGTATTTCATGCAGTTTCTGAATGTGTCCAGACTCTTCACCTTTGCGCCATAGTTTTTGCCGTGAACGCGACCAGTAAATTGCCCGCTGCTCGGCAACCGTTAGCGCCAATGACTCACGATTGAGCCAGGCCACCATTAATACACGGTCTGTTTTATAGTCTTGGGCAATGGCCGGTACTAGACCGTCACTGTCCCATTTGATTGCGTCTAACCAGTTGCTCATATTGCTCTCTATCACTGTCGTAATTTTGCTGCTAATGATTGCTCAGTGGCTCGGGTATTTAGCGGCGTAAGACCAAGCATAGACCTGCTGCGAACATTAACCAAGCCGGCCAAGCTTGCAACTCAAGGGCTAAGCCCGCTTGTGTACTGGCCACTAACAAGCCTGCGCCAAGAATTTTATTGAGCCACGCTGGTGCTGCGACTGGTGGCACAGAGTTGCTGCTGAGTTTTTCAAAGCTGTCGCGAGCCATGTTGGCTAAGTGTGGCAGCTTTTCAATTTGCTGCTGTAGGTTAGCCAGGATGTGCTTGGGCATATAGCGCTCACGCATCCAGCGCTCTAGATAAGGCTGGGCTGTGCTCCATAAATCCAGATCTGGATACAGTTGGCGACCTAGACCTTCAATATTGAGTAAGGTTTTTTGCAGTAAGACCAACTGGGGTTGCACTTCCATATTAAAGCGGCGGGCAGTTTGGAAGAGGTGCAGCAGCAAGTGACCAAACGAAATTTCTTTCAAGGGCCGCTCAAAAATCGGTTCACAGACGGTGCGAATCGCAGCTTCAAACTCATTGACGCGGGTGTCACTGGGTACCCAACCAGAGTCAATATGCAGTTGCGCCACTTTGCGGTAATCACGTTTGAAAAATGCCAGTAAATTGCGCGCCAGATAATCTTGGTCTTCGGGCGTTAATGAGCCAATAATGCCGCAGTCAATGGCAATGTATTGTGGATCCCAAGGCGTGTGGGTGCTAACAAAAATATTGCCCGGGTGCATATCCGCATGGAAGAAGCTGTCGCGAAAGACTTGGGTAAAGAAAATTTCTACACCGCGTTCAGCAAGTTTTTTCAGATCAGTGCCTTGGTCAATGAGCGCTTCCATATCAGTGACTGGAATGCCATAAATGCGCTCCATTACCAATACTTTAGGGCGGCTCCACTGCCAGTGAATTTGTGGCACATAGAGCAATGGTGAATCGCTAAAGTTGCGGCGTAATTGGCTGGCATTGGCCGCTTCACGCAAGAGGTCGAGCTCATCATAAATGGTTTTTTCGTAGTCGCTGACCACTGTTTTAGGGTGTAAGCGCCGCGCTTCAGGTGAGGCGCGCTCAGCAATGCTGGCGAGCAAATACAACCAGGCTAAGTCTTGGGCAATGACTGGCTTTAAGCCTGGACGAATGACTTTAACCACCACATCTTCGCCGCTGTGCAATTGCGCCGCATGCACTTGTGCAACTGAAGCAGAAGCCAGAGGCGTGCTAGAAAAGGTTTTAAACACTTGCTCAATACTGGCGCCCAATTGCTCTTCAATAATGGCAATGGAGTGCTGCGATGAAAAAGGTGGCACCTGATCTTGCAACTTGGCCATTTCATCGGCGATATCCGGCGGTAATAAATCCCGGCGGGTAGAGAGGATTTGACCGAACTTAATAAATACTGGGCCTAAATCTTCCAGGGCTAAGCGCAAGGCTGCGCCGCGGGTTAAAGTGTTTTCGCCCCGTGGTAACCAGCGCCAAGGCAGCAAAAATCTGCAAATATTGATATACCAAGGCAGCGGCAGAGCAAAGATTAAATCATCCAAGCGATAGCGAATGGTGACGCGCAAAATACGCCAGAGACGGCGGATAGCAAGCAGCTTCATAGAGGCTTTTGTTTCCGTTTAAGTAAGCGCGCAACGCGCGCATCAAGGCGGTCCAGATCCAGTTGCAGTTGATCTATTTCATCGAAGCGCGTATTGGCTTCCGCGTGGCCGACTAATGCTCGGGATTCTTCTGCTAAATAATCCGCAGTGTTTACATGTAAGCTCTGCGCGGACTGCGCCAACCAATCTTTGCTGCTACGCCAGCGACCGCTAAGTAGTGCCGTGGGCAGTGGGCCGAGCCAGCGCGAGACCTCATATTCCCAATCCAGCTCAAGGTCTTGCAGAATCTGCGCCAGCTCCATGAGGAGCCCGCTGTTACCTTCAAGGTCTACCTCTGGGTGGTGTAAGACCGCGCTTTTATCCACGCTGCTGACCAGCTTCAGTAGCAAGCTGGCTGGTGCAGTGAGGGTGCAGTCGGCGGGTGCTTGCCATTCTTTGGCTAATTGCAGGCCAGATTGCAGCGGTATCAGGTGCAGGGTTAGTGCTGGTGCAGTGCAGACAATGGCGATCACTTGCCCAGATAAAGGCGCTAAACGTGCTGATACAGTGCTATCTAGGCTAAGCACACGATTAATCGTTGCTTCAGCACTGGCTAAGGCAAACTGGGTGAGCATTAGGGTTTGATTCCACGGTGCAGCGCAACAATGCCGCCGGTCATGTTATGGAAGGTCACCCGCTCAAAGCCGGCATCGTTCATCATGGCTTTTAAAGTGTCCTGATCGGGGTGCATGCGAATGGATTCAGCTAAATAGCGGTAGCTGTCGGCATCATCGGTAATCAGTTTGCCGGCCAGTGGCATAAATTTAAATGAATAGGCGTCATAAAATTTCGACAGCAGAGGATTGCTTGGTTTGGAAAACTCTAAAACCAGTAAGCGTCCACCGGGCTTTAAAACCCGTAGCATGGAGCGCAAAGCCTCTTCTTTATGGGTGACGTTACGTAAACCAAAGGCAATGGTTACCACATCAAAGTGGTTGTCTGGGAAGGGGAGTTTTTCGGCATCGGCCTGCACAAAGCGAATGTTGTTAGCTACGCCTTTATCCAGCAAGCGGTCACGGCCGACTTTGAGCATGGAAGCATTGATATCGGCCAGCACTACTTCACCATCAGTACCAACCAAGCTGGAAAATTTACGGGCTAAGTCACCAGTACCACCGGCGATATCGAGAACTTTATTGCCACGCCGTACACCGGAGAGCTCGATAGTGAAACGTTTCCACAAGCGGTGCATGCCACCGGACAGCACATCATTCATAATGTCGTAACGGGCGGCGACAGAATGGAAGACTTCAGCAACTTTTTCGGCTTTCTCGCTTTCGCGGACATTTTTAAAACCGAAGTGGGTGGTTTGCTCGTTGGAGTTGGGCTGGCGTGGATTGCTCATAAAAACTTCACCTTAGACAGATTACCGAGCATTCTAATACTCACAGCGCTGTTTGTCTTGACGCTAGACAGATTAGCGCGAATAAGAGCAGCAATACTTACCGTAAGCAGGTCTTGTAGGGGGAGCAATGAGTCATATTGTAGTAGAGCGAGAGCACACTTTAGGTCGTGCTGGCGCACGGGAGAAAGCTCAGCAACTGGCGGAGCGCCTGGCGCAGCAATATGCGGTCAGTTATCAGTGGGACGGTGATACCTTGGAAGTTAAGCGCGCAGGGGCTAAGGGGGCGATCACCGTAGATGACCATAAGGTGCGTGTCAGTCTTAAGCTGGGCTTATTGTTATCTGGGCTGAGTGGCACAATTCAGCGTGAAATAGAGGATGCACTAGATAAACGCTTGGCTTGATCAAGGGTGCGGTACTGGCGGTTTAGCAGGGGAGGTACAAATGGTTAAAGCATTAAGCGCACAACGGACTCATTGGGGTCGCGGCTTTGGCCCGCGGCGCGGAGTTTAGCTAAGTACTCTTGCCAAAGGCTGTCTTGTTGCGTGGCCAGTTGGTAGAGGTAATTCCAAGTGTATAAACCGGTGTCATGGCCATCATCAAAGGTCAGTTTTAATGCGTAATTGCCAGCCGCTTGTACGCCAGTTAAGGCGACGTTGACTTTGCCGTACTGCAAAACCGGGTTGCCATGACCTTGGACTTCTGCAGAAGGCGAATGCACACGTAAAAACTCAGCAGGTAAGGCAAACTGCTGGCCATCGGCATAACCGAGTTCCAGAGTTTTTGAGCTTTTATTGAGTTTGATACGTGTTGGAATACGCATGGCGGTCTCATGAGCAAATTGTTGTGTCAGCACAGTTTAGCACTGACACAACAGCAAGGGTTTATAGAATGTAGCGCGATAGATCTTCGTCTTTGGCCAGCTCACCTAAATGTTGATCAACATAGGCTGCATCAATTTCTAAGGCTCCAGCGCTGTACTTCTCGGCTAATTCAGCGGCATCGAAAGATACTTCTTCTAGCAGACGCTCAAGTAGCGTGTGCAGGCGGCGCGCACCGATGTTTTCAGTCTTCTCGTTAACCTGCCAAGCCACTTCAGCAATGCGCTTAATACCGCAATCGGTAAAGGTTACATTCAGGCCTTCAGTGGCCAGTAGCGCCACATACTGCTCAGTCAAAGAGGCGTCAGGTTCACTGAGGATGCGCTTAAAGTCATCTGGGGTGAGGGCTTTCAGCTCGACGCGAATGGGTAAGCGGCCTTGCAACTCAGGGACTAAGTCGCTGGGTTTGCTCAGGTGGAAGGCGCCGGAGGCAATAAACAGAATATGGTCAGTTTTGACCATGCCCAGCTTGGTATTAACAGTGCAGCCTTCAATCAGTGGCAGTAGGTCGCGTTGTACGCCTTCACGGGACACATCGGCACCGCCAGTATTGCCACGTTTAGAAACCTTGTCGATTTCATCGAGGAAAACGATACCGTGCTGCTCAACTGCTTCTAGTGCGCGCACTTTTAGGTCTTCTTCGTTGACCAGTTTGGCGGCTTCTTCATCGCGAATCAGTTTGCGAGCGTCGGCAACACGTAGCTTACGGCTTTTGGTTTTGCCTTTGTGCATGCCGGAAAATAGATTTTGCAGCTGGCTGGTCATTTCTTCCATGCCCGGTGGGGTCATGATTTCTACGCCCATGGGAGCTTCAGCCACATCAATTTCTATTTCTTTGTCGTCCAGTTGACCTTCACGCAAGCGTTTGCGGAATAACTGGCGGGTGCTGGAGTCGGTGCGCTCAGCGCTATCATCTACGCCTTGCCGTGCTGGTGGTAAAAGCGCGTCAAGAATACGCTCTTCTGCTGCATCTTCGGCGCTGTTGCGCATGCTTTTGATTTCTTGCTCGCGTAGTAGTTTGAGGGAGGCATCGGCTAAATCGCGAATAATGGATTCAACATCACGGCCGACATAGCCCACTTCAGTGAATTTGGTGGCTTCAACTTTAATAAAAGGCGCATTGACCAGCTTGGCTAAGCGGCGGGCAATTTCAGTTTTACCGACACCGGTTGGTCCAATCATTAAAATATTTTTGGGCGTGACTTCGTTGCGCAGCTCAGCAGGCAGTTGCATACGACGCCAGCGGTTGCGCAGGGCAATCGCGACGGCACGTTTGGCATCATCCTGGCCAACGATATGGCGATTGAGCTCATGCACAATTTCACGGGGTGTCATGGACATAATGGTCTCCGAGGTGCGCTTAAATAGCGCTATCCTGCTCTTCGATAGTCAAATTTTGGTTGGTGAATACACAGATAGTGCCGGCAATATGTAAGGCTTTTTCGGTGATTTCACGAGCGGACAGGTTGCTGTTTTCTAATAAAGCCATGGCTGCCGCTTGGGCAAAGCCACCGCCTGAACCCATCGCGATTAAACCGTGTTCTGGTTCTACGACATCGCCGTTACCGGTAATAATTAATGAAGCATCTTTGTTGGCTACGGCCAGCATTGCTTCGAGGCGGCTTAAAGAACGGTCGGTCCGCCAGTCTTTGGCTAACTCAACTGCAGCACGCACTAAATGGCCCTGGTGTCTTTCCAGCTGACCTTCAAAACGCTCGAATAAAGTAAAAGCGTCTGCTGTGGCGCCGGCAAATCCAGCCAGTACTTCGCCGTGGTAGAGGCGGCGGACTTTTTTTGCGTTGCCTTTCATAACGGTATTGCCAAGGGATACTTGACCGTCACCACCCATTACGACTTTGCCGTTGCGACGAATTGATACAATTGTGGTCAAGGGAGTTCTCCACGCTGATGGGCCTATGCCCGGATTACTAAGATATGGGGGTGCAATGCTCAGGCTTCAAGGGCTGGCGTTGAAAACTTAATAAATTAGAGACTTATATGGGTCTTGCTAACACTGGCGAGGTACGGCATGCACGATGCAGCGCTAAGCACTGCACCGAGTTTACAAAGTCATCGCATTAACGACTTTTACGTTGCAGTAGCAGGTTGTTAAAGCCATTGGCGGCCAGCTGCTTTTGTGCAACATCTAACTGCTCACGACTGACAAAAGGTCCCACTAATACTCGGTGCCAGGTTTTATCTGCTACTTGACCAGCTTCAATGTGCACATTTTGACCGCTGAGCAACAACTGTGCGCGGACACTTTCAGCCTTGGCGCGCTCTGGGAAAGAGCCTGCTTGCAGATAGAACTGTGTCTTGGCTTCTTTTTTAGCAGGAGGTGGCGGTGGTGTTTTGCCGTCTAAAATTGCTTGCGCCCGTGCCGCTTCAGCTTTTTTAGCGTCATCCACTTCTTTCTTGCTCGGTGGTGGCGGTGGTGGTGGCGTTTTTTCCGGTAGAGCTTCAGGCGGGACAATCACCTCAGACTCTGACAGCAACGTATAAAACTCAAACTTGGGTTTGCTGGCTGTCTCTTCTTTGGCTTTCGGCGCAGGTTTTTTACTTGCCACTGCAGCGGGCTCACGCTTAATAGCGTCATTGCCTGGCTCAAGGCGAAATAGAGACATCACAAAAATACCAATAATCAGTCCAGCAATGACCCAAACCAATGGATGAACGGGTTTTTTGGCCGGTGCTTGATAACGACTGGCGCCGCGCTTGGGCGCAGCTTTTTTACGGGCAGCCATGTTACATACGCTCCAAAGTCTTTAAGCCCAGCAGCTCTAAGCCTTGTTTCAGCGTGCGGCCAGTCAGGGCAGCAAGGCGTAAGCGGCTGTGGCGAGTGGTTTCATCGTCGGCTGATAAAATTGGACAGTTCTCATAAAAGCTCGAAAACTGGCCAGCCAGCTCATACAAATAGGTACAGAGAATGTGCGGTGTACCCTTGTCGGCGATGTTATACAGTACTTCAGCAAAACGTTGCAGGGTGGCAGCCAAGGCTTGTTCTGCTTCGCTATTGAGGGCAATGCTGCCCGGTAGTGCCGAGTTCATGGTGAAATCAGTGCGTCTAAATACACTGGCAACACGGGTGTAGGCGTACAGCAAGTATGGCGCGGTGTTGCCTTCAAAACTCAGCATTTGCTCAAAGTTAAAACTGTAATCACTGCTGCGGTGCTTGCTTAAGTCAGCATATTTGACTGCACCAATACCCACAGCTTGGGCAATGCTGTGCAGTTCGCTCTGCGCCAACTCAGGGTTCTTCTCTTTGACCAGTGCATAGGCCCGCTGCTCTGCTTCATTGAGCAAATCAACCAGCTTCACGGTGCCGCCATCACGGGTTTTAAAGGGGCGACCATCTGGGCCATTCATGGTGCCGAAACCCATGTGCTCAAGCTGCATTGCTGGGTGAACAAACTCGGCACGGCGTGCCACAGCAAAGACCATTTGAAAGTGCAGCGCTTGGCGTTGGTCAACAAAATACAGTGCTCGATCGGCCTGTAACGTCTGGCTGCGGTAGCGCATCGCCGCCAAGTCTGTCGTGGAGTATAGATAACCACCATCGGCTTTCTGCACGATAACTGGCAAAGGCTTGTCTTCAGCATTTTTAAACTGTTCTAAAAACACACACTGCGCGCCTGCATCTTCTGTCAGCAGGCCTTTCTCGCGCAGACTGGCAACAATATCAGCCAACTCGGGGTTGTAAGAACTCTCGCCGCGCACATCAGCCATGCTGAGTTTAACGCCTAAGCGGTCATAGAGTTCTTGGCAGTGGCTCAGAGAAACTTCATTGAATTGCTGCCATAAGCGCAAGCATTCAGGATCACCGGCTTGCAGTTTGACCACTAAACCACGGGCATGTTCGGCAAACTCAGGTGACTCATCAAAACGCTGCTTAGCCGCGCGGTAGAATTCTTCTAAGTCGGCCAGCTGAGTTTCTTTGGCGCTGGGGTTTTCTAGCAAGTAGGCCAGTAGCATCCCAAACTGGGTGCCCCAATCGCCCACGTGGTTTTGCCGAATGACATCGTTGCCTAAAAACTCTAAAACTCGCGCCACGGCATCGCCAATAATAGTGGAGCGTAAATGGCCCACATGCATTTCTTTGGCAAGGTTGGGCGAGGATAAATCGACCACCACACGCTGTGCCGGCTGCTGCAGGGGTACACCAATATGGTTATCCGCTAAAGCTTGATCAAGGCGCTGAGCCAGCGCGGCATGATTTTGGAAAAAGTTTAAAAAGCCGGGGCCAGCAATGGCCACTTCACTGATTTGTGGGTCAGCTGGTAAGGCTTTAATTAACAGTTCGGCCAGATCGCGCGGTTTCATTTTGGCCGGCTTAGCGAGCATCATGGCAATATTGCTGGCGAAGTCACCGTGGGTTTTATCCCGCGTGTTTTCCACCTGAATATTGGCCACAAACTCTTCTGGAAGGATACCTTCGCTGGTAAGTTGATTGACTGCGTGCTGAATCAGATTGCGGATACTGTCTTTCATAATTTCTCTTAACGAAGGCGAATCGCGAATGATCGCTGAATAAACGGTCTATTATCGACGCCCAACGCGCTTGCTTCAAGCGTCAGACGTCATCTGCTGTGCTTTAAAATAAATCCACTGGGTCTACATCCATTGACCAGCGGCTTTGCCGCGCACTGGCTAAGTTTTCTAGATTGCTGCATAAAGGGGTTAATAAACGGTGTAATTGCGCACGGCTATTGGCCTGAATTAATAGTTGTGCACGATAGCGGCCAGCGCGGCGCTCCATTGGCGAAGCAATTGGCCCTAGTAATTCCACGCCTTGGATAGCCAGTTGTGTAACCAACTGTTCAGCAATACTGTACGCATCTTCTAAAAAATTGTCGGCTAACTCAGCTTTTAATGCATCGGCCCGCAGTAGGGCTAAATAGCTAAAGGGCGGCAGGCTAGTGGCGCGACGTTCGCTGAGAGCTTGTTCGGCAAAGGCAAAATAGCCCTGCTCGCTCAGTTGCACCAGTAGAGGGTGATCAGCCAGTTGGCTTTGGATAATAACACGGCCCGGATCACCAGCGCGGCCTGCGCGCCCGGCCACTTGCACTATTAATTGTGCCATGCGCTCGCTGGCTCGAAAATCTGCGGAAAATAAACCGCCATCGGCATTTAAAATGGCCACCAAAGTCACCCGCGGAAAGTGATGCCCCTTCGCTAGCATCTGAGTACCAATCATAATGCAGGGTTCGCCGCTGCCAATGGTGGTCAATAACGTATCCATTGCCCCCTTGCGTGAGGTGCTATCGCGGTCGATACGCAGCACTGGAGTATCTGGAAAAAGAATTTGCAAGCGCTCTTCAGCACGCTCGGTGCCAGCGCCAATCGGGCGTAAATCAACTTTACTGCACTCGGGGCAATTGTGTGGACGGGCTTCAATGTGTCCGCAGTGGTGGCAGCGTAATTCGTTGTAACGTTGGTGAAAGGTTAAACGTGCATCGCACTCTGCACATTGGCTCATCCAGCCACAGTCATTACACATCAATACTGGGGCGAAACCGCGGCGGTTGAGAAACACCAAGACTTGCTGGCCAGCTTCTAGGGTTTTACGGATTTCTTTTTGCAGCGGCGCACTGATACCAGAATCCAGTGGCAAGCTGCGCACATCTAAACGAATAAACTTGGGCTGGCTGGCACCACCGGCGCGCCGCGTTAAGCGCAATAAGGCAAAACGACCACTGTGGGCGTTATGTAAGCTTTCTAAACAGGGCGTGGCCGAACCTAAAACAATCGGCACATTGGCTGCGCGGGCGCGCACCAAGGCCAAATCGCGAGCGTGGTAGCGCAAGCCTTCTTGTTGCTTGTATGAAGTGTCGTGCTCTTCATCAATAATGATTAAGCCAAGCCGTTGCAGTGGAGTAAACAATGCTGAGCGGGTACCAATAATAATATCTGCATGGCCGGAACGCGCCGCTAGCCAAGCTTCAAGCCGCTCGCGGTCGTTGACGTTGGAGTGCAATAAAGCAATACGCGCATTAAAGCGTTTAGTAAAACGCTCGAGGGTTTGTGGGCCAAGATTGATTTCTGGAATCAGCACCAGCACCTGTTTGCCAGCGGCTAAGGCTTCACGGATCAGTTGCAAATACACTTCGGTTTTACCGCTGCCGGTGACGCCGGCTAATAAGTAGGCTTTGTATTCTTGGTTGTTGGCGTGGATGGCATTAAAAGCGGCTTGTTGCTCATCATTCAGCGGCAATTCAGGCTGGGCAAGGCTGGGTTTTTTATGGGCTAAATCTTGCAATTGACGGACTTGCTGGCTGACTAAGTCTTTTTTCAGCAGGGCAGCAATGCTGTCTTTACTGATAGCAAAATGTTCAAGGCGCTCATGGGCAATGCCTTGGCTGTGCTGCGCCAAAACTTTTAACGCCTGCAGCTGCTTTGGCGCGCGGGTTAACAGCGGGTCGTCCAAATTAAGCGGTAGTTTCGCCAGCCATATTTTTTGCTGGCGTGCTTCTGCAGGTTCGCCTTGGCGTAATAATGTGGGCAGTGCCCAGCTAAAGGTATCGCCTAAGCTGTGTTGATAGTACTGCGCGGTCCAGATACACAAACGCATCATATTGGCGGGCAATAACGGCTGTGTATCCAGTAACGCCAAGGCATCTTTGATTTTGTTGGCTGGCACTGTCGTTGCAGTGGCTGTCTCAACCAGAATACCGATTAACTCACGTCGCCCAAAAGGCACCCGCACCCGCACGCCAGGCTGCCATGCGTTCGCTGCAATGTGCGCAGGAGCACGGTAGTCAAACAACCGCCGTAATGGGGAAGGCAAGGCAATACGTAAATACAGTTCGGACACAGCAGCACCCTTGGCTTGAGAAGGGTTATCTTAGCGCATCAGTTAGGAAGATGTTTAGGGTGAGCACATAGAGAGCAAGGCCAATTGATATCAGGGCATGGACCTAGAGGCAAGCATAAGCTTTGCTTTGGTTTTAGATGAAAAATCAGCTTTAAGTTATTCATGGTTTGTAATTGTGTTTTTATGTCTTAGCCTCTAGCGCTTGCTTGTTCTTTTTCTGCGCGGAGCTTTACCCTGGCCTTGCAAGCCGCTAAAGCGAATCTGGCTGACTTGCTCTATGAGCTTGTGCAGTCCATCGAGCATGGGCGCCATAAACTGGCTATAGCTGATGTGCTTTTGCGCAATGGCTTCCAGCTGTGATTCCCAATGCGCAGTCATATCTGGGCGTACCATGATTTCTGGCAGAGCCAATACTAAGCGTCGACCCACTGCGGTGGCGCGGATCTCTTTACCCTGCTTGCTTAAAAAGCCGCGCTTAAATAGCAGCTCAATAATCCCTGCGCGGGTGGCTTCGGTGCCAAGGCCGTCGGTGTCGCGCAAAACCTTCTTGATTTCAGGGTCAGACACATAACGGGCAATGCCGGTCATGGCTGAGAGCAAAGAAGCATCAGTAAAGTGCTTGGGCGGGCTGGTTTGTTTGTCATCCAAACGAGCGGCGGTACATTGCACGTGATCACCTTGAGCTAGGTTGGGCAGTTTTGCCGCAGAAAACTCTTGCTCGTGTTCTTGGCTTTGGCGTGCAGGCAACAATGCTTTCCAACCTTGGCTGAGCACTTCTTTTTGCCGGCTAATAAACAGACCACCAGCCACTTCAGTGTCAATTTGTTTTTCTTGATACGTAAAAGGCGGATAAAACTGCATAAGGTATTGCCGCGCAACTAACTCGTAGATTTTTTGCTCATCGGCGGATAAGCGGCTGGCAGCCAGTGCGCGGCTGGTGGGGATAATGGCGTGGTGAGCGCTGACTTTACTGTCATTCCAAGCTTTGGATTGCAGGGATAAATCCGCCTGCTGCACTGCCTTAACCAGTGCCGAGCTGGTTTGCGCAATAGCCTGAGTCACTGAGTCTTTATCGTTGTAATGCCCTTTGGGTAGATAACGGCAATCGGAGCGTGGGTAGGTGATGAGCTTGTGGGTTTCATAAAGCTTTTGGCAGATGTCGAGAGTCTTTTGCGCATTAAAGTTAAAGCGCTTTGAAGCATCAATTTGCAGAGTTGACAGATTATAGGGCAGTGGTGCGGCTTGCTTCTTGATGCTTTCGCTCACTGCCAGCACTGTGCCCGGCTGGTTGAGTACTTTGTTTAAGACTGTTTCGGCTAACTTTTTCAGCAGTACCCGACCATCTTCATCCATATAGGGCGCGCAAGCGGCGCTGGGTTGCCATTTGGCCATATAGGTTTGATTTTGCGCAGTGGTCAGCTCAATAAACACCTCGCAAAAAGGCTTGCTGACAAAATTTTCAATTTCAAGATCGCGATGCACCACCAAACCGAGAATGGGCGTTTGCACCCGCCCCACCGAGAGCACTCCTTGATAGCCGGAAGCCTGACCCTGCAAAGTACACAGCCGCGTCATATTGATGCCGTACAACCAGTCCGCGCGGGCGCGGGCTAATGCAGAGGTGGCCAGTGGAATAAAGTCGCTATTGCGGCGCAAATCATTTAATGAGCGTTTTATGGCTGCAGGGTTCATGTCACTAATTAAACAGCGCTGCGCCGCTAGGCGTTTTTCTTTCGACACACCGCTGTAGTTGATCACTTCATCGACCAAAATTTGGCCAACCCGATCTGGATCGCCCATATTGACCAAAACATCGGCTTGCTTAATCAGTTTTTTTACCACATTCAACTGCTTGCGCGTGGCCGGTTTAACCTGATGCTGCCACTGCTTGGGCACTATGGGGAGGTGCTCTTTACGCCACTTTTTATACTCTGGGTCATAAGCATCGGGTTCAGCTTGCTCCAGCAAATGACCGATGCACCAGGTCACCACATCACCATTGGCAACAGTTATAAAACCATCACCAGCACGATGCGGCTTGGGTAATACGCCCGCTACGGCGCGACCAACACTGGGTTTTTCCGCTATGTAAACAATCACTTAAATATCTACTCACTAGGGCAGCAGCAAACTTAACGGCGCCAGTCTATGGATTGGCCGCTGTTATTAACTATAGCTGCAGATAAGGCTTTGTCTGCAGTGACTATTGTAGATGACTTGCGTTGCTCAATCTCATTGGCGTAAAACACTGCAGCATGGTATGAATAAACGCCTGTTTTAATGAATTAGGAGAGCGTCATGAGCAAAAAAGTAGCGATCATCTTATCTGGATGTGGTGTCTTTGATGGCGCAGAAATTAATGAAACGGTGTTGACGGCATTAAGCCTTGATCAGCACGGCGCTAAAGTGGAGTTTTTTGCCCCAGACATCAAGCAAGCCGCTGTTATTAACCACCAGACGAATGAACCAATGGACGAACAGCGTAATGTGTTGGTTGAGTCGGGACGTATTACCCGAGGTAAGTCCCGTGATGTGCGTGAATTGCAGGCCGCAGATTTTGATGCGCTGATTCTACCCGGCGGTTTTGGTGTGGCCAGCAACTTATCGGATTTTGCCAGTAAAGGTGCGGATTGCACGGTACAAGCAGACACTTTACAGGCGATTTTGCAGTTTAAAGAGGCTAAAAAGCCTGTGGGTTTGATTTGTATTTCACCAGCGCTATCAGCGAAAATCTATGGTGCGGGCGTACGTTGCACCATTGGTAACGATGAAAGCACCGCAGCGGTGATTACGCAAATGGGTGCACAGCATGAAAACACCTCGGTGGATGCTATTGTTGTGGATGAAACCCATCGTTTGGTTACTACGCCGGCTTATATGCTGACTGAATCCTTGAGCGAAGCCGCAAAGGGTATTAATAAGTTGGTTGCGCAAGTACTCAGCATGGTGAAGTAAGCAGCATGCAGCGTTTGCCTGACTCGCTGGGCAAGCGCTGTTATAGGGTCAATTAAATAATAAAAATAAAGCTGTTGTGGCGGTATGTGCAATGTTGCAGGCCGCAATGCAGCAGCAAACGTAGGATTCAACACTTATGAGCGCAACAGAGTTAGCCCCAGAGTTATTGCAGGCGGCGCAGTATTTCTTTGATCAAATTCCTTTTAATCATCTGGTGGGTATTCAGGTGGATTCGTTATCTACCGAAGCCGTACGCATGCATGTGTCGATGCGTGAGGAGTTGGTGGGCAATCATATTCAAGGGATTTTGCACGGTGGCGTGATTGCTTCCATTTTGGATGTGGCCGGCGGCGCTATGGCGTTGATTGGTGCTTTTCAGCGCCTTCCAGAGCTTCCCGCAGTGGAGCGCATGATGAGCTTATCGAAACTGGGCACCATTGATATGCGCGTGGATTACTTAAGGCCTGGGCGTGGTCAGCGCTTTGATGCGGTGGCCACTTTATTGCGTGCCGGTAATAAGGTTGCGGTGGTGCGCACCGAGCTGCATAACGATGCGGGTTATTTAATAGCGGTGGGCACCGGTACGTATTTAGTCGGTTGATGTAGTACTGGGTAAGCGCGCAAGGCGGGTCAAAATCCGATCCAGGGCATTAGCAAAGGCTTGCTTGTCGCGTTCATCATAGGCCCGTTGGCCACCGCTCATTTGTCCTTGCTCACGTAAATCAGTGAATAAATTACGCATGGCTAAACGGTCGCCCATATTGCGTTCTGTAAACTCTTCCCCGCGTGGATCAAGGGCAATTGCCTGCTTTTTAATCAGGCGATCTGCCAGCGGAATATCGCTGCAAATCACTAACTCATTGGCGGCGACATGCTCAACAATATAGTCATCTGCGGCATCTGGGCCGCTAGGTACGATAATGAGCTGCACGCAAGCAAAGTTTGGTCGCGGCTGTGCCTGTCCAGCCACTAACATCACTGAGAACTTACGCTTTAAGGCAAATTTAATCACTTGGTCACGGGCTAAGCGTGGGCAGGCATCGGCATCAATCCAGACGCGCATACAAACAACTCCTGTGTCGGCCCCCAGCGCAGCTTAGCGCTGAGGCGTGTTAATGAGATAGGCATTGTCTAGGGTTCTGACTCTGATTGGGCCTGCTTCGCGGCAGGAGAGTTGCGCTTATTTTTCATCGCGTTGCGCATTTTAATATTGAGCGCTTCCACGCCCAGTGAGAACGCCATAGCAAAGTAGATATAACCTTTAGGTACGTGCACACCAAAGGCTTCAGCAATTAATAAAGTACCCACCACGATCAGAAACGATAAGGCTAAAACTTTCAGCGATGGGTGTTTATTAATAAAGTTACTGATAGTGCTGGCAGCCAGCATCATCACCGCAATAGAAATAATAATCGCGGCAATCATCACTGGCACATGCTGGACTAAACCTACCGCAGTAATCACCGAGTCCAGTGAGAAAATAATATCAATGACAGCTATCTGCAGAATTACGCTAACAAAGCCTGCTTTAACGCTGCTGCCATGTTCAGCTTCTGCTTCACCTTCAACGCTGTGCCAAATCTCAATGGTGCTTTTAAATAACAGGAATAAACCACCGAAAAACAAAATCAAATCACGCCCAGACACCCCATGCTCCAGCACCACAAAAAGATTATTGGTCAGGCGCATAATCCAAGTGATCGACAGCAACAGTAAAATGCGTGTGCCCATCGCCAGGCTTAAGCCGATGATGCGGCCTTTAGCTTGCTGATGCAGCGGCAAACGACTGACCAGAATCGAAATGAAAATAATATTGTCGATGCCAAGGACAATTTCTAATGCTGTTAGGGTGAAAAAAGCAATCCAGATTTCTGGGTTAGTAAGCCATTCCATATAGGGTGATTACTCTTTGGGTTGGGGAAGTTCAGGGCCACGCCAGCGGCGTATGACTTTTTGGAAAAACAGACTGTTGGGGATTTGCAACAGCGCGCCTTCATGGCCTTCAGTTAGGTCTTCGAGGGTGGTATAAAACACGTTAATAGTGACCACGCGGCCTTTAACACCGGGCTTATCGGCGCTTTCCATGACCTCAACACGGTCACCGAGCCGAAACGGGCCAACGGTAAAAATTAAGGCTGCACAAAAGATATTCGACAGCACGCTCCAGATGGCAAAAAATGCCAGCGCGGCCACCGCTAAGAAACCGGTGAGGGCGGTCCAGAGTACACTGGCCGACACGCCAAAACGCTCTAGAATCATTAATAAGGCACTGCCAATGACGAGCCAGCGGATGGCCCCGCGCAACGGCAGTAACATGCTGGGCGGCATATGGTATCGGCCGGCTAAACTGGTCAGGCCACGGGCTAATAAGCGTTGCAATAACCACGCTGCCAAGGCAATTAATAAAACCTGTGTGCCGGGCACCAGCAGACTAATCCAGTCCACTGCCCACTCTTCAAACCACTGCGTCATACACTTGCCTCAAGTTCACTTTGCAATAATTCTAGTTCTTCTAGGCTATTGAGCCAGGTTTCTTCCACTTGCGCTTGCTGCTGGAGTAACTGACTTTGTTTGCTTAAACAGTCCTTAAGCTGCTCTTTTTTATCTTGCTCATAAAGGCTGTTATCGGCCAGTAGCGTCTCTAAAGCTAGTAACTCGTGTTGCATGCGATCCAATTGTTTTTCTAAGGTCTCGGCCTGCTTGCGCAAGGGGGCTAATTGTTTGCGCATTTCAGCTGCGGCTTGACGTTGCGAGCGGCGATCAACTTTATCAGCAGCGGGCTCGCTTGGCGGTGCTGCTGCAGATTGCTGGCGCAGACGGTAATCACTGAGCCATTTGCTGTAGTCCTCAAGGTCACCGGCAAACTCTTGCACACGTCCTTCGGCCACGAGGTACAACTCATCCACAGTGCTTTTAATCAGGTGACGGTCGTGGGAAACCAACAATAATGCGCCGGAGAAATCTTGCAGTGCCATACTCAAGGCTTGGCGCATTTCTAAGTCGAGGTGGTTGGTTGGCTCATCGAGCAGCAATAGATTGGGTTTGCCCCAGGCAATCAGTGCCAAGGCTAAGCGGGCTTTTTCGCCACCAGAAAAATTCACTACCGGCTCGTCGCAACGTTTACCACGGAAGTCAAAGCCACCAAGAAAATCGCGTAATACTTGCTCGCGCTCATTAGGGGCAATACGTTGCACGTGGAGCAGTGGGCTGGCTTTTGGATCTAAAGAGTCCAGTTGGTGCTGCGCAAAATAGCCAACCACCAAGTTCTCACCGCTGGTTAAAGTGCCGGACAACAAGGGTAAATCATTCATAATGCTTTTGATCAGGGTTGATTTACCAGCACCATTGGGACCAAGCAAAGCAATGCGCGCACCGGGCACTAATTGCAGTTTCACCTTGCTTAAAATGGGTTGTGTTGCGCTATAGCCCAGAACGGCTTCATTGAGGTCCAGTAGAGGGCTGGAAACCTTATCGGCTTCACGGAAAATAAAATTGAAGGGCGAGTCAAAATGCGCCGGGGCCAACTCTTCCATGCGTTCCAAGGCTTTAATGCGACTTTGTGCTTGCCGTGCTTTAGTGGCTTTGGCTTTAAAGCGGCGGATAAAGTCTTCCATATGCGCCCGTTGCGCTTGCTGTTTTTCGTGGGCTTTTTGTTGTTGCATGATGCGTTCAGCACGCGCTCGCTCAAAAGCCGTATAGCCACCACTGTAAAGGACTAACTGTTGTTGCTCCACATGGACAATATGACCAACCACTGAGTCTAAAAAGTCGCGGTCATGGGAGATAAGCAGTAGGGTACCGGGATAGTTTTGCAGCCAACCTTCGAGCCATAAAATAGCATCCAAATCCAAGTGGTTAGTGGGCTCATCGAGCAGCAGTAGGTCTGATGGGCACATCAAGGCTTGGGCAAGGTTTAAGCGCATACGCCAACCACCCGAGAAGCTGTTGACTTGGTTATCCATTTGCTTTTCAAGAAAACCCAAACCAGCGAGTAGTTTGCGCGCGCGGGCATCCGCTGTGTAAGCATCGGCGCTGTCTAGCTCGGAGTGTAAGCGTCCTAGTTCTGCACCGTCTTGTTGCTCCTCGGCTTTGGCTAAACGTTGCTGAATGTTCCGTAGCAGCGTGTCACCATCGAGCACATAATCAATGGCGCTGCGTTCAGGCGCATCAATTTCTTGGCGCATATGGGCAATACGCCAAGTGGCGGGTAACTCGCACTCGCCGGCATCGGGGTGTAATTTACCGCGTAGCAAGGCAAATAAGCTGGATTTACCGGCACCATTGGCACCAATTAAGCCGACTTTATGCCCTGGGTGCAGGGTTAATTCTGCATTTTCCAGTAAGCGTAGTGGGCCGCGTTGTAAGGTAAGTTCTGAGATTCGTATCATACCGCGCAGTTTAGCAGTTTCGCCGCGGTTACCAATATGTGCTAAGAGATATTTAGTCAATGTTGCTCGCAGGTTAGCTTAGGCAGCCGCGTGAATGGCTACCTAAACTGGGTAACAAGGCTGATTAACTGGCGATTTTTTCTACGGCAACCGCAGGGTTATTAATGCTGTAGCGGCCTCGTTCATCACGGCTGATGGTGCCAATGGCGACCGCCGGATCATGGGTGAAAACTAAACGTCCGTTGCGTGCGTACAGGTCATCCAGTAGCGCTTGTTTTTCTTCGATCAAGCCTTCGGGGAAACGGTCGTAACCCATGGTGATCGGTAGATGCACCCAAGGTGCGCCGGGCACTAAATCACCGGGGAAAACTACTGGGCCGTCGGGCATCGCGACTTCTGGCAGCATTTGCCCCGGTGTATGGCCATGGCTCCAATGCAAACGCCAACCTTCGCCCAGCAGTGGGTGGTTCGGGCTGTCATCTGCCACCAAATGTAAGCGGCCACAGTCTTTGAGTAGGGCGAGTAGTTCAGGGATATAGGATGCACGGTCGCGGGCGTGGGGATTATTGGCGCGCTGCCATTGGCCTTGGCCGGTCAGGTATTGTGCGTTGGGGAACAGCAGTTGCGCCGGTTGCCCTTCCTGCCAAGCAGACAGTAAGCCGCCTGCGTGGTCAAAGTGCAGGTGAGTGAGCACCACCAGATCAATGTCGGTGTGGCTCAGGTCTTGCTCGGCGAGACTGTCGAGTAGCACGTGATGGCTTTCTTGCACGCCAAAACGCTCTTTCATCTCCGGTGAGAAAAAAGCGCCAATCCCAGTTTCAATTAAAATATTACGCTCGGCTTCCTGTACTAAAAGGGCGCGGCAACCGAGGTCGATACGGTTTAGCTCATCGGGCTGCATCCAGCGCTGCCACAGCGCTTTGGGTGCATTACCAAACATCGCACCGCCATCCAGCTTTTGGCTGTTGCCTTGGAGGGTAGTTAAGGTTCTCATTATTGTTGTGCTCCTTATCTTTAGTATCTGGCCAGCCTTGCAACGCTGATGCTGCAGGGCTGGCTAATCTGTTCTAAAACTGTTCTGCGGCTAACCCATACAAAGGTTCGCTACCGGCTTTAATGCTGGTTTCGAGGCTGAGCGTGCGCGGCAACATACGGCTGAAATAAAAGTCAGCAGTGGCCAGTTTGGCGCTATAAAAATCGGGCTCTTGTGCATGGTTTTTTTGCGCTGCGGTGGCCATCCGCGACCACATCCACGCGTAAGCCACATAGCCAAACAGGTGCAGGTATTCAACCGAGGCTGCGCCCACTTCGTTCTTGTCGTCGGCAGCTTTTTCTAGCAACCATTGGCTGACGCTTTCTAAACGTGCGACTGCCGATAGCACTTCTGCGCTGTATAAAGTCTCTGGCTGGCTGGCCTGCTCACGAATCCGCTGAGTAAAGGCGGTTAAGTATTCGCCGCGGTTGGCAACGATTTTACGCCCCACTAAATCCAGCGCTTGAATGCCATTGGTGCCTTCATAGATTTGTGCAATACGCACATCGCGGACCAATTGCTCTTGGCCCCACTCGCGCACATAGCCATGACCGCCAAACACTTGCTGGCCGTGGATACAGCTTTCTAAACCGGTATCAGTGAAAAATGCTTTAGTCACCGGCGTGAGTAATGCGACTAAATCTTGCGCTTGCTCAGCCAATACGGGGTCAGGGCTGAATTTGGCAATATCCAATTGTTTACCAACATAACAAGCAAAGGCGCGGCTGCCTTCCGTCATGCTTTTCATGGTCAGCAGCATACGGCGCACATCGGCATGCACGATAATGGGGTCGGCAGTTTGTTCGGGGTTTTGCACCCCAGTGGCTGCGCGGCTTTGAATCCGTTCGCGGGCATAGTCGGCAGCCCGTTGGTACGAGGTTTCTGCGCAGCCAATGCCCTGAATACCAATGGATAAACGCTCGTAGTTCATCATGGTAAACATTGCTGCGAGGCCTTTATTTGGCTCGCCAACTAAGTAACCTTTGGCGTCATCAAAGTTCATCACGCAGGTGGCGGAAGCTTTGATGCCCATTTTGTGCTCGATGGAACCGCAAGTCACCGCATTGGCGTTACCGAGCGAGCCATCGGTATTGACGTTGATTTTTGGTACTAAAAATAACGAAATACCGCGAGCACCTTCGGGCGCATTCGGCAGTTTGGCCAGGACTAAGTGAATGATGTTTTCAGTCAGGTCTTGCTCGCCACCAGTAATAAATATTTTGCTACCGGTAATCTTGTAGCTGCCGTCGCTGTTTTCCGTGGCACGGGTGCGAATCAAGCCTAAGTCTGTACCGGCATGGGCTTCAGTTAAGCACATCACCCCAGCCCAACGGCCTGCATACAGTGGTGGTAAATAGGTGTTTTTCAACGCTTCGCTGGCATGGGCATCAATGGCCAAACAGGCACCTGAAGTGAGGGCAGAGTACAGGGCAAAGCTTGAATCCGCAGCGTAGAGCATTTCTTCAAACTGCACCGAGAGCATTTTGGGCATGCCCATGCCGCCATAGGCAGGATTACCGGATAAGCCGACCCAGCCGCCTTCAATGTAAGTGTTGTAAGCCTCTTTAAAACCATCGGGCGTAGTGACGATGCCATTGTCCCACTGCGCGCCTTGTTCATCGCCATTGCGGCTCAGTGGTGCGATCAGTTGGCCGGTCACTTTGGCGGCTTCTTCTAAAATGGCATCGGCGGTTTCGCTATCCACGGTTTCTTGCAGTTGCGGTAATTGCGCCCAAACCTCTGAGGCATTAAAAACTTCGTGCAGGACAAAGCGTAAGTCGCGCAAAGGGGCGTTGTAGTCAGACATAAACTATCCTATTGGGTTGTGGTAGCTGCTGTTTGAAGCCAGCTACCAAAGGCAGGTGAGCGATTATTCTTCAGGTTTTGTTTCTGTTGTTTGGGCAGGAGGAATGGTGGTGAATTTCAGTAAATGGGTGCGTTCAATTAACAAGTACAGCACTGCACCGGCCGCTAAACCCCAACCTGCACCATATACCGCCAGCACTACGCCCATGGTTCCGGCAATGCCGCGCTCGGTGTTGTTATTGAGCTGTTCAAAACCCACCATCAAGCAAATATAGCCGGTGAGGACCAAGGTCAGTGATAAGGCAATTGGCAGCACCGGCTGGAAAAAGGTCACTAACGGCAGCATAAATAGGGCAAGGAAACCGGTGATCCAAAAAGTACCGCCACCGCTATAGATCGACTCCATGGCTTTGCGGCCGTACTTATAACGCTCGGCCATGGTTGCGGCAACGGCTGTCCACAGCGGACCAGCCAAACCAGGGTAGGGCGCAAAGAAAGCATGAATGGCGTTACGCAGTGCGGTAACGAGGTGTACACGGTCTATGTTGTTTTCGATTTTTTCATCGGTGCGCAACTCATCGGCACGTTGCATCAAAGACTGACCGACAATGATGTCACCAAAGGCGATGATGTAAGCAATTACCGCGGTAGGTATGGCCAGCATAAAGACCTTGGCATCAGGGAAGCCCAGGGTAAATGGCAGGTAGTTCCACATCTCAGAGAAGGCTGGTGCAGTAATACCAAAGCGCACATCCGGCATACTGTATTCACCCACTGCGATACCGGTAAAAATAGCGATCAGCATGCCGGGTACCATGCCGTAGTTGACTATTTTACGGGCAATGGGCAAGCGATCCGTGAGGCCGCGAAAAGACACGGAGAACATCAGATACAAACACACCAAGCTGCCGATCACTAACGAGATAGGCGTGTTAGCTAGACGCCCGCCCGCATCAATCTCACCAATTAAAGCCGCGATACCTGCGCCAATAATGATGCCGCCTTTCATTGAGTTGGGAATAATACGCACTAAAGCGCTGCCCAGCCGAGTGATGCCAAGGACAAGGAAAACTACAAAGACCAGAAACTGCAGAGCAAACAAAGCTTGAATCGCTTCTGGGCCTGGCTCGTAATCACCGAGGAACAGCAATACCACAGGGATACCCGGGGTAATCCAGCCCGGCACAAAAGGCACACCTAGCAGCGCCGGCAGCATAAAGCCAATACCACAGACAGTGACATAGGCCAGAGCCACGTCGTAGGGCAAGCCTAAGTATTTTTCTAACAGCGGAATCATGCCCAGACTGACCACAAACATGATCAGGGCTTGGAACATTTCTGCGGTTTCCCAGCGGTAGTGGATAAACGGCAGGCGTACTTTAAACGGGCCTGCTGGCCAATAAGGTTGTTCTTCACCGTCTTTACGTTGATAAAGTTGCATAGTTAAAGCCTCTTAAGAGACCTGTGCCGCGACCTTGATCAAGTGTGAGACTGCACAGGTTTAGTTTTATTGTTGTTGTAAGTGCAGGTTTTTTAACCTGTTGTTATAGCGCTTTAGCGTTTTCACGCAGGACGAATTTTTGGATTTTTCCCGTTGAGGTTTTTGGCAGTTGGGTAAATACCACGGTTTTTGGCACTTTAAATGCGGCTAAATGCTCGCGGCAAAAACTCATAATGGCTTCCGCGGTGATATGTTCTTGGCCGGCTTTTAACGCAATAAAGGCGCAAGGAGTTTCGCCCCAATGAGTATCTGGACGCGCCACCACTGCTGCTTCTAATACTGCAGGGTGGTGATAGAGCACGCCTTCCACTTCAATGGTGGAGATGTTTTCGCCACCAGAAATGATGATATCTTTGGAGCGGTCTTTAATTTCCACATAACCATCGGCATGCCATACGGCTAAGTCACCGGTATGGAACCAGCCGCCCTCAAAAGCTTCGTGGGTGGCCGTTGGGTTTTTCAGGTAGCCCTTCATCACGGTATTGCCGCGCATAAAGATTTCGCCGATGGTTTGCCCGTCTTTTGGGGTTGGCGCGAGTGTTTTCGGGTCAGCAACCATGACCCCTTCTAGGGTTGGGTAACGCACACCTTGGCGGGATTTAATCACTGCTTTCTCTTCTAAAGGCAGGTCATTCCACTCTTCATGCCATGCGCACAAGGTGACTGGGCCGTAGACTTCAGTCAGGCCGTAGACGTGGGTGACTTCAATGCCCATGGCTTCCACCGCACCAATGACTTGTGCTGGCGGCGCGGCACCGGCCACCATCGCTTTAACTGGGTGTTCAATCGCCGCTTTGGCTTCGGCGGGCATATTAACTAAGGCTTGCAGCACAATAGGCGCACTGCACATATGGGTGACTTGCTCATCGCGAATCAAATTGAGCACTTTTTGTGGATCGACGCGGCGTAAAAATACATGCACACCAGCCAAGGCCGTAATGGTCCAGGGGTAGCACCAGCCGTTGCAATGAAACATCGGCAAGGTCCACAAATACACCGGATGATTACCCATGGCCCACGTCATTTGGTTGCCCATGGAATTAAGGAATGCGCCGCGGTGGTGGTACACCACACCTTTGGGATTACCGGTGGTGCCGGAGGTGTAATTGAGCGCAATGGCTTGCCATTCATCGTCTGGCCACTGCCAGGCAAACTCAGGATCACCTTCGGCTAAGAACGCTTCATAATCCAAGTCACTGACGGGCTTGCCCTCACCGTACTCTGGGTCATTGACGTCAATAATTAAGGGAGGGTGTTCCAACATGCGGCAGGCGGTTTGCGCTACATCGCAAAACTCACGGTCCACCACTAAGACTTTGGCTTCACCGTGTTGCAGCATAAAGCTAATGGCTTCTGCGTCGAGGCGCACATTGAGGGTGTTAATGACTGCGCCAATCATTGGCACGGCAAAGTGCAGTTCGAGCATTTCTGGAATATTGGGCAGCATCACCGCCACTGTATCGTCTTTGCCGATACCACGATTAGTCAGCGCAGAAGCCAGCTTGCGACAGCGGGTATAGGTTTGTGCCCAAGTACGACGAATGGAGCCGTGGACGACTGCCGGGTAGTTTGGATAAATTGCAGCGGTGCGCTCAATAAAACTGAGTGGGCTGAGGGCCACGTGATTGACTGGGTTGCGGGCAAGGCCTTGTTCATAGATCGACATATTTAACACCTGTGGCTTATTGTTAGCTCTAGCCGTTAACTGATATAGAGTTATACGGTTGGTTTGTGTCTATGTTATAGGCTTTGTCTTTTTGCAATGGTAGATAAACTATAGTCATATAGTGCTTTTACTATATTGTTTAGGGTTGTGTATGGCTGGGAAAGGTAATCAAGCGCTGCAACTGCAGTTGTTACAGCGTTTGCTAAGCGAAAAACAGCCACTGGCTGAGTGCGCGCGTGCCTTGCAAGCAGTGCTGAGTGCGGACCCGCAGGTGCGTTCGGTGTGGTATTTCACTTGGCAGCAGCAGGCGGGTATTTACAGCCCAGAAGGCGATGTTCGCGGCTGGCCACCTGGCCCTGGAGACTTGCAAAACGTTAGCGATCAGCACTTATTTACTGCCTTGCAAGCGCAGTCGCAGCTCAGTATTGCGCAGGCCAGCAACATCGATTGCTGGTTAGTCAAACGTATGCTGCGGGCTGGGGTTTGCTATGGCGTGGTGGCAAGTTTGCCGCTGTACCCAGAGCAACCAGGGCTGGTGGTGATTGAGCTGCAGCAGAGTGCACCAGAGTGTGCACTCGACAGTGTGCTGGCGGTGCTTGCTGCATGGTTGCGCTGTGCGCAGGCTGAAGCACGCCCCGTGGAATTATTAGCCAGTGATCCACATCCAGCTTTGTGGGTTGACGGGCGAGCGCATTTGCTTGAGGTGAATAAAACTGCAGCAGCTTTATTTGGGCCGCATATTGGCGAGCAACTGCTGCAAGCTTTACCGAATAACCATCAGCATTTAGTGCGCAGTTGTTTAACTCAACAGCGGGTGATTGAAGATGTACCGGCGCAGTTTGCTCAGCGTACTTTTGTTTGGAGTTATATTCCCAGCCCAGAGCAGCAGCGTATTTTAGTGCGTGGCCGCGATATCACTGAGCAAGCAGAGCAACTGCACAATGCCGCGCAGTCTTCGCGTCTATATCGCTTAATCACTGAAAACACTACCGATCTGATTTCACGACACACGCCAGATGGCCGTTTTATTAGCGCCTCACCCGCTTCTTGGCGCTTACTGGGTTATTGGCCTGAAGAGCTACAGGGCATGCGTTGTCAGGCGTTGCTGCATGAAAAAGGTGTGCTGCTGGTGGAGCAGCGAGCAAAAAACGCGTTAGCCGAAGACGGTTATCACACCATGAGTTTGCGAGTGCGTCACCGGGCTGGGCATTATCTGTGGTTTGAAACTGCCAGCCGCGCAATTCGTGAAACCTATACAGGGGCGATTGTTGAAGTTATCAGTGTGTCGCGCGATATCACTGCACGGGTGCAAGCGGAAGAGAATCGCCGCCGCCTTGCGGAAGTGGTTGAGGTCAATACTGATTTGGTTTTATTTGTTGATCCCAACGGCTTGATTCGTTGGATGAATCCATCGGCGCGGCGCTCTTTACAGGCGGGAGAATCGCAGCATTCGATGCAGCTGGCTGATGTGGTCAGTGCTGCTACCTTGGCTGAACTTACACAGCAGGGCTGGCAAGCTGCTGACGCACAGGGCGGTTGGAGTTGTGAAGCACGTTTTCAGCCTTATGGTCATTTAGCTTCATTTCCGGTTTCTTTAGTCTTGCTGGCGCATACGCTGGCAGGCGGTGAGCGTTATTATTCGCTCGTGGCGCGCAATATGGCAGAGCGAGAGTTACGCGAAGCACAGCACCGTAAACATCAAGAAGAGCTGGCCCATACCACACGTTTAATTACCTTAGGGGAATTGACCTCAGGCATTGCCCATGAGATTAATCAGCCCTTGGCCGCGGTGATAAATTATGCCAGCGCCAGTTTGCGCTATTTACAAACGGTGCAAGAGCAATCGCTGCCGGTCGAGCGTGTGGCGCAAGGTTTAGAGCGCATCACCGAGCATGCCAACCATGCCGCGCAAGTGATTAAGCGTTTGCGTGCATTTTTACGTAAAGAGCCGCGGCGGGTCGAGGCATTGAATATTGCCGAAGTTTTGCAAGACGCGGTGCAATTATGTGCCTGGGAGGCAAGCAGTGCGCGGGTTACTATTGAGCAACAGCTGTTATCGGAGTTGCCGTTGGTGTACGCCGACCGAGTTTTATTAGAGCAAGTGCTGCTCAATGTGTTGCGCAATGCGCTGGAAGCCAATCGTGAGCAGCATCAGGATGGGTCACGGATTTTAGTGACCGCAGAGCAACAAGCTGAGTGTGTGTATATTAAGGTGCATGATCAGGGTGCGGGTGCAAGTTCAGAGCAGTTGGAGCAACTGTTCACCCCGTTTTATACCAGTAAAGCTGAAGGCTTGGGCTTGGGTTTATCCATGAGTCGCAGCATTGTCGAGGGCTTTGGTGGTGCATTAGAGGCAGAAGCAGGAGTGTTAGGCGGCTTGTGTTTAGTGTGTTGCTTACCGATACGTGGCCGCAATGATGAGCGAGCTACAGTTGAAGCATAAATAATTATAAGGGCTTTACTGTGAGTGCAAAATATAGCGTGTATGTGGTTGATGATGACCAAGGAATCTTAGACTCAACTGTATGGTTATTAGAGTCCATTGGTTTGTGTGCAATACCCTTTACCAGTGGTCAGGCGTTTCTTGATGCGCTGCCCCAGAGCACTCGAGCCTGCGTTATTTTAGATGTGCGCATGCCGGGGATGGGGGGGCTTAATGTGCAAGAAGCCTTGCGGGCTAAAGGCGTGGATTTACCTATTATTTTTGTCAGTGGCCATGCCGATGTACCCATAGTGGTGCGTGCGTTCCGTGCCGGTGCGGTGGACTTCATTGAAAAGCCCTATAACGAACAACTGTTGCTCGATAGCGTGCAGCAGGCACTAAGCCGTTTTAATGCAGAGCCTGAAGAAAGTATCTTGCAGGCTGTATTGCAGCGCTTAGACAGTCTTACCCCGCGCGAGCGCGATGTGTTGCTGCCTTTGGTGCAAGGCTATACCAATCGCGAGGTTGCCGAGCAGCTTGGGATCAGTGTGAAAACAGTGGATTTATACCGCTCGCGGGTGATGAAACATATGCAGGCGCAAACCTTGCCAGACTTAGTTGGTATGGTGATTGCGGCTGGTTTGCTGGACCCTTTAGCCTTGCGCGGGGCCACAGAGGCGTAGCCCAGCGCGGTTTAGTTTGACTGCCGAGCTTGCTCCACGTAATCGTGTAACGCTTGCTGGCGCGCTTGCGTCAAGGCTTGGCCAAGCTCCGCACCTTGTAGGCCTTGTTCCAGTAGCGGTTTAACATCCACAGCACGCACCACTGCTGCTGCTTGGTGTAGATACTCAGCCTGTGGATACTCTCGATCTTCGAAGCCTAACCGTCCGCGCGAATCCATTTCGCTGGCGGCAATAAAATCAGCAAAACGCTGTGGGCGACGCATGATATCGAATGTCATTAATAATTTTAATAAGGTTGCTGGACGTAGCTCTAAGGCTCTATGCGCATGGGTGTGATATTCACCGACTAAAAAGGCTAACTGCGCGCAGTCATTGGGCACTTTAAGCCGCTTATTAACTTTTTTAATCAGTGCTAAACCGCGGGTTTCATGGCCAATATGCCGAGGCCACTGGGCAGGGTCGGTCGTACCTTTACCTAAGTCATGCAGCAAGCAAGCCCAGCGTACATTAAGCGGCTGAGCAAAGCGTACGCACTGTTGCAACACGCTCATAATATGCACGCCCGTATCAATTTCTGGGTGGTGCTCTTCAGGTTGCGGTACACCAAACAACGCATCCACTTCTGGCAACAAGGCTTTTAATGCACCGCAATCACGCAGCACAGTAATAAACACCTCTGGATTGTCTTCCATTAAAGCACGGGCAAATTCTTGCCAAATACGCTCAGCGGTTAAGTATTGTAGTTCGCCTGAAGCAGAGAGCTGACGCATTAACGCCATGGTTTCCGTTGCCACCCTAAAGCCTAAATAAGCATAGCGAGCAGCAAAACGCGCAACCCGCAATATGCGCAGGGGATCTTCGGCAAAAGCTGGTGAAACATGGCGCAATACTCGGTTGGCAAGATCAGTTTGGCCGCCATAGGGGTCATATAAGGTGCCGTCATCTGCTTGCGCCATAGCGTTCACCGTTAGGTCGCGGCGCAATAAGTCTTCTTCTAAGGTTACGCTAGGGCTGGTATGGAAGGTAAAGCCGCCGTAGCCGTGGCCGCTCTTGCGCTCCGTGCGTGCCAAGGCATACTCCTCAGCGCTTTCTGGATGCAGAAATACAGGGAAATCATCACCCACTGGGCGAAAACCTTGTGCGCGCATTTGCTCTGGCGTGGCACCTACTACCACCCAGTCAATATCTTTCACTGTGCGGCCTAAAAGTTGATCGCGAACTGCGCCACCGACCTTGAAAATTTGCATACAGGGACGTACCTTAGCTAGACATAACCACAAGGATACCGCGCACTGCGGTTCTTTGCTGGCTTGTGGGTTGCGTTGTTAATTCTGTGAGTGAGTCAGGCCAATAATTATATAGGGTGCTGGCCGCGAACTTTGCATTCTGAGTGTTTGATTGTGTGCTATAGAAAACGGGCTGATAACTTTTAGCTATCGAGTCTATGATATCAATCAATTATGCCTAAGAGTGTAAATGACCTAGTATTAATAGCGTAAGTTCTTAACCACTTAAAGGAATTATTTAATGTCTTATATTAATAGCGAAGTTAAACCGTTTAACGCAACAGCTTTTCACAATGGCGAGTTCATCGAAGTCAGCGAAGCAGACTTGAAAGGTAAGTGGTCTGTGGTGTTTTTCTACCCAGCAGACTTTACCTTTGTTTGCCCAACTGAGCTTGGCGACTTAGCTGACAACTACGAAACCTTCAAAAAGCTTGGCGTAGAAATCTACTCAGTATCCACTGACACCCACTTTACCCACAAAGCGTGGCACGATACTTCAGAAGAAATCGGCAAGATCCAGTACCCAATGATTGGTGACCCAACTGGTCAAATCACCCGCAACTTTGGTGTGATGATTGAAGAAGCTGGCCTGGCAGATCGCGGTACATTTGTAATCGATCCAGAGGGTAAAATCCAGATCGTTGAAATCAACGCTGGTGGTGTTGGCCGTGACGCACAAGAGTTACTGCGTAAAGTTAAAGCAGCACAGTACGTTGCCGCTCACCCAGGTGAAGTGTGCCCAGCTAAGTGGAAAGAAGGTGAAGCAACTCTGTCTCCTTCACTAGACTTAGTAGGTAAAATCTAAGGATCACTCCTTGCTTTTTATCTCTGCTTGCTAGGTTGTGATCCAACTCCGTAAGCCCGACGCCCGGGCACACACTGCCCGGGCGTTTTATTTTTAAAAATCAGATTTTGGAGCATATTGATCATGTTGGACGCTAATTTAAAAGCACAATTACAAGCTTACCTAGAAAAGGTGACGCAGCCTTTCGAGATCGTTGCGTCCCTTGATAATGGAACCAAATCCACCGAATTAAAAAACTTGCTGGAAGAAATTGCCAGCATGAGTGACAAAATCACCTTACGCACTGACGGTGATGATGCACGTAAACCTTCGTTTTCTTTAAACCGTATTAATGGAGAGATCAGCTTACGTTTTGCTGGTATCCCAATGGGCCACGAGTTCACTTCGTTGGTGTTGGCGCTGCTACAAGTCGGCGGACACCCATCTAAATTATCGCAAGAAGTGATTGAGCAAATCGCTCAGCTGGAAGGCAGCTATAGTTTTGAGACGTATTTTTCACTGTCCTGCCAGAACTGCCCAGATGTAGTACAAGCACTGAACCTAATGGCTGTGCTCAACCCAAATATCCGCCACGTTGCCATTGATGGCGCACTCTTCCAAGACGAAGTTGAAGAGCGCCAGGTGATGTCGGTACCGATGATTTTCCTCAACGGTGAAATGTTTGGCCAAGGCCGCATGGATGTTGAAGAGATTCTCGCTAAAGTTGACACCGGTAGCGCAGAGCGTGACGCGGCGAAGATGAATGAGAAAGACGCCTTTGATGTATTGGTCATTGGTGGTGGCCCAGCCGGTGCTGCAGCCTCTATTTACTCGGCGCGTAAAGGTATTCGTACCGGTATTGCTGCGCAGCGTTTTGGTGGCCAAGTCTTGGATACTATGTCGATTGAGAACTTTATTTCAGTCACCGAAACAGAAGGTCCAAAATTGGTGCGCGCCATGGAAGAGCATGTGCGTGAGTACGATATCGATGTGATGAACCTGCAAACGGCGAGCCGTTTAGTTCCTGCAACAGAGCAGGGTGGTTTGCATACAGTTGAGTTTGAATCCGGTGCCAGCTTAAAAGCTAAAACTGTGATCCTGTCGACCGGTGCACGCTGGCGTGAAATGAACGTCCCCGGCGAGCAAGAGTACCGTACCCGTGGTGTGGCATATTGCCCGCACTGTGATGGTCCTTTATACAAAGGTAAAGATGTTGCAGTGATTGGTGGCGGTAACTCAGGTGTTGAAGCCGCGATCGACTTAGCTGGCTTGGTGAAGCATGTCACCTTGCTTGAGTTTGCTGATACCTTACGCGCTGATGAAGTGTTGCAGAAAAAACTCAAAAGCTTGCCAAACGTTACGGTGATCAAGAGCGCTATGACCACTGAAGTGGTAGGTGACGGCAGTAAAGTAACAGGCTTGATCTACCAAGATCGCAACACTGAAGAAAGCCATACGGTGAATCTGGATGGTATCTTTGTGCAGATTGGTTTGTTGCCGAATACTGAGTGGCTGAAAGACTCGGTTGCCTTGTCTAAGCACGGCGAAATCGAAATCGACGCCCGCTGCGCAACTAACATCCCCGGCGTGTTTGCTGCAGGTGACGTCACAACTGTACCTTACAAGCAAATCGTCATTGCCATGGGCGAAGGCTCAAAAGCGTCATTGAGTGCTTTTGATCACATTATTCGCTCGTAAGCGCAACATAGGACAAGGCCTAAATAAACCTTAGGCCGCTGTAAAACAAAACGCCCACTGCAATTGAATGCAGCGGGCGTTTTTTATTGGCTCATTAGCTGAGTATTAAAATATTGTTTAGCTTTTGGTTCTAGCTTCAGTCAATCATGCTGCTTGCCGCGAGCTGTCGTTTTTAATCAACAGCTACTTGAGCTACTGTGATTCGGAGTTCGTGGCTCAAGTTGCGTTTTGCTCTGACTTTTCTACACATATTTAATTACGTGTTGGTGCATGGTCGCACCGCTCATTAGGCGGTCAAATCCACTACGCCACTACAAATTGCTAAAGGGTTCGTGGCCGCTTATATTGTCAGGAGTTAAGGACTACGACCTAGATAGTGGTATTCCTGCCTATAAATCGATACCGATCACGTTGTGTGAGGCGGTTCATGTTGCTATAGGAGGCTAGCATGGAGCTAGACCCAGTCATTCTTTCGCGGCTTCAGTTCGCATTTACGATTTCTTTTCATATCGTTTTTCCTGCTTTTACTATAGGACTAGCCGCTTGGATTACCACTTTACAAGGTATGTGGTTATACACCGATAATGAAAAATATCATGACTTAGTAAAGTTCTGGATAAAGGTATTTGCCGTTTCTTTCGGTGTGGGAGTGGTAACGGGCATTATTATGACTTTCCAGTTTGGTACGAACTGGAGTAATTATGCCGAAGGGGTGGGTAATGTCGTTGCTCCACTCATTGGTTATGAGGTGCTCACCGCATTTTTCTTAGAGGCCACCTTCTTAGGGTTGATGCTCTTTGGCGCCGGTAGAGTGCCGCGCTGGCTACACTTTGTGGCCTGTGTGATCGTGGTACTCGGCACGACATTGTCAGCGTTTTGGATTTTATCCGCTAACAGCTGGATGCAGTTTCCGGCGGGTCATGAGGTTCGTGACGGCATCGCCTATCCAGTGGATTGGTTAAAAATTATTTTTAACCCCACCTTTCCCACACGTTTAGCGCACATGCTCCTGGCAGCCTATATAACCACGGCGTTTGTCGTATTGGCGGTAGGGGCGCGTTGGTTACTTAAAGGCATGGCAATAGAAAACGCTAAAACCATGATACGGATGGCACTGGGCATTTTAATTGTTCTTGTGCCCATTCAAGCTTTTGTAGGTGATGCGAGTGGTTTAAATACCTTGAAATATCAACCGGTAAAACTAGCCGCGATGGAGGCGCATTGGGGGGAGAAAGATGGTACTAAAGGTCCAATTCCTTGGGTGTTATTTGCTTGGCCTAATGAGGAGCAAGAGCGTAATGATTTCCAGGTTGCCATTCCTTATGTGGGTAGTCTTATTTTTACGCACTCTTTAGATGGCTCTATTAAAGGGCTGAAAGAGTTCTCCCCTGATTTACGTCCACCTATTGCGATTCCGTTCTTTGCTTTCCGCATTATGATTGCCATGTGGGGTGTCATGATGCTTACCATCATTACCGGTGGCGTGTTGTGGTGGCGTAAGAGTTTATTTCACTCCGAACGATTCTTACGCTTTTCCCGGTTTATATGGCCTATAGGCTTTGTCACCATTTTAGCGGGTTGGTATACCACTGAAGTGGGGCGTCAGCCATGGGTGGCTACTGGCATATTGCGTACTGTAGATGCGGTTTCACCGGCATCTGCTAGCGCAATGTTAACGTCATTGCTGTTACTTACATCATTGTATGTCGTTATCTATGGTGCAGCACTTTACTATATGAATCGTTTAATTAATGCAGGACCGGATGTCGCCCAAGACAGCAGTGCTTTTGCTGATCATGCATCCCCATTAAGGCCTATGTCGGCAGCACAAGAAGCAGGTCGTAAGGCCATGCGTGTAGAGGACTAGTACGATGCACAGTTTATGGTTTGATTATCACTTGCCTGTTATCTGGGCCTTACTGCTTAGCGTAGTGGTCCTGCTTTATGTCGTGCTGGATGGGTTTGACCTGGGGATGGGAATACTATTTCCTTGGGTGAAAGACGAAGAGCAGCGTGATCGAATGATGAATTCAATCGCTCCTTTTTGGGATGGCAACGAAACTTGGTTGGTTCTTGCTGGAGGCAGTTTATGGATTGCTTTCCCTAAGGCTTACGCCATCATTCTGCCCGCCCTTTATCTGCCCATTTTAATCATGTTTATGGGGTTAATATGCCGAGGAGTGTCTTTTGAATTTAGGTTTATTTCCAAACCTAAGCAAAAGAAATGGGACTTTGCTTTTTCTGCAGGTTCCATTGTCGCTGCCTTCTGTCAGGGTGTAGTGCTTGGTACTGTTATTCATGGAATTGAAGTAGTTGACGGTAAGTTTGCTGGTGGCCCGCTTGATTGGGCCCATCCATTTGCCTTGATGTGTGGGTTAGGGGTAGTGGCGGGTTATGCATTATTAGGCGCGTTTTGGCTGATGCTGCGCACGGATGGCGCTCTACGCTTACGTGCTAAGCAGCTTGCTATGCCGGCATTAATTATCTTATTCGCGTTTCTTCTTGGGGCTGCGATATGGACACCACTGGCTGTGCCTAGCATTAATACGCGTTGGTTTGACTCTGCCGCATTGAATTATATCTGGGTGCTGCCGCTATTGGTCCTTGCTTTGGTTTGGTGGGCTTTCAGTGCTATTAAGAAAGGCCGTGGTGGGCAGGGCTTTGCGGCAACGGTATTTATTTTTATCTTTAGTTTTGTGGGGATTGCCGTTTCTATTTTTCCTTACTTAGTGCCACCTGCGCTTACCTTATGGGAGGCTTCTATTTCCCCAGAGAGTCAGCTCTTTATGCTTTTAGGTGTTATGCCGTTAGTTCCACTTATCTTGGCCTATACAGCATTCATTTATTGGACTTTCCGCGGCAAGGTTAAAACGGGCGATACGTATTACTGATTTATGTGATTATTGCTTCTGTGTATCTACTAGCGGATGGCACGAATGACTGCGTTGTTGTTAACCAAGCATGTACAATTTTTCGAGAGTTTTATGACTAAGAAAACACTAGCCTTTGCATACGAAAAAGAAACCAAAAACAGTGTGCGCTACAAGGAAGTCCCTGAGGAGGGGACAGCGCCTATTGTGGGCACTTTGTATGTGCAAAAGTGGTTTGCAGGTGAGAGTAAATCGATTGAGCTCACCATCGACAAAAAAGACTAGTCACTAAAACCAAGCAATCATTAGCCAGCGCTGCAGCTCTTAGCACGCTGACGCCACCACACTCGCAGGCCCCATTTTAGCTTTACACTTTTCTCATAAGCTCGTATATTCGTTTTATCATATATATGGTTTGGCGTATAAGCTTCTTTGCTTGGCGCTCAGCCCTTATTTCACCGTCTTTATTTAGGGCTTCTTTATGCAGCTTGCGCCGACTGATGTGTTTAAAAGTCTTGCCGATGATACGCGGCTGCGGATTACGTTATTAATTGCCAGCGCTGATGAGCTCTGTGTCTGTGAGTTGACTGAAAGCTTGCAGACCAGCCAGCCGAAGATTTCCCGGCACTTATCTTTGCTGCGTAGTACAGGTTTATTGCTGGATCGCCGCCAAGGGCAGTGGGTGTATTACCGTTTGCATCCGCAGTTGCCGGTTTGGGTGCTGAACATTCTGCAGCAAACCCTCGCAGCGAATCAGCAGTGGTTAGCGGATGATCTGCAGCGCTTACAGGCGATGCCGCGTGGGCCGCTCAACCAACCTGTGTGTAACTAAACCCTTTCAACTATTGCCACGGACTGAGTGTTGCACATGCTGATCGCGTTGCTGATTTTTCTGATTACGATTGCCTTGGTTATTTGGCAGCCGCGCGGGCTTGGGGTGGGTTGGAGTGCTTCTTTTGGTGCCCTGTTGGCC
The DNA here is from genome assembly GCF_027498055.1 of Denitrificimonas caeni. Taxonomy (GTDB): domain Bacteria; phylum Pseudomonadota; class Gammaproteobacteria; order Pseudomonadales; family Pseudomonadaceae; genus Denitrificimonas. Next base: position 80,861 of record NZ_CP114976.1, on the reverse strand, counting down.
TTGCTCAGCGGTGTGGTGGAGCTGGCAGATGTTGCGCTGGTTTGGCAAATTGTCTGGAATGCCACGGCCACCTTTATTGCCATTATTATTATCAGTTTACTGCTCGATGAAGCCGGTTTTTTTGAGTGGGCGGCCTTGCATGTGGCGCGTTGGGGTGGCGGCAGTGGGCGCAAATTGTTTGCTTTTATTGTGCTGTTGGGCGCGGCGGTGTCGGCGTTATTTGCCAATGATGGTGCGGCGTTAATTATTACGCCCATTGTCATCACCATGCTGCTGGCGCTGCGATTTTCTCCGGCGGCCACCTTGGCGTTTGTCATGGCCGCAGGCTTTATTGCCGATACTGCCAGCTTGCCTTTTGTTGTTTCGAATCTGGTCAATATCGTTTCGGCGGACTACTTTAATCTCAGCTTTAATGAATACGCGGCGGTGATGGTGCCAGTGAACGTTGTCAGTATCGCTGCCAGCTTGGCGATGTTGCTTTGGTTTTTCCGTAAAGACTTGCCGGCTAATTATGCTTTGAATGAACTTAAGCAACCTAAAGAAGCGATCCGAGATCACGCTACTTTTGTGGCCGGTTGGTGGGTGTTAGCTTTACTGCTGTTGGGCTTCTTTGTGATTGAACCGCTGGGCGTGCCGATCAGTGTGATTGCTGCAGTCTGTGCGTTGTTGTTGTATCTGATTGCCGCCCGTGGTCAGGTGATTAGCACCACTAAAGTGCTCAAGGAAGCGCCATGGCAAGTGGTGGTGTTTTCGTTAGGGATGTATTTGGTGGTCTACGGCTTAAAAAATGCCGGGCTCACCGATTATATTGCCCAACTGTTAAATATATTTGCCGCGCAGGGCTTGTGGACGGCGACCTTAGGCACCGGATTGCTCACGGCTGTATTGTCCTCCATCATGAATAATATGCCCACAGTGTTGGTCGGAGCGCTGTCGATAGATGCGGCTGGCGTCGATGGGGTGATTCAGCAGACGATGGTGTATGCCAATGTGATTGGTGCCGACTTGGGGCCGAAAATCACCCCAATTGGTAGCTTGGCCACACTGCTGTGGCTGCATGTGTTGGCACGGAAAAACATCAAAATCAGCTGGGGCTATTATTTTAAGGTCGGTGTAGTGCTGACGTTACCGGTGTTGCTGGTAACCCTCAGTGCTTTAGCGATTCGCTTGAGTATTTAAGCCATTACAGTTCATCTATCAAGTTATCCACAGCAGGCCAAGCAAGGTCGTAAGAGAGCGTTTTCATGCACGAAGATTTACCCAATATCAGCGCTAGCGCATTAAATATTCCAACGCTGGAACAGTTACAACCCGCTCAGCAGTCTGCGCATAAACCGCGTATTTTATTGTTGTACGGTTCTACCCGTCAGCGTTCTTTTAGCCGTTTAGTGGTGCAAGAAGCAGCGCGTTTGTTAGAAACCTTTGGTGCAGAAACTCGTATTTTTAATCCGTCGGGTTTGCCCTTGCCGGACGACGTTGAAGACACCCATCCTAAGGTGGCTGAGTTACGTGAATTGATGCAATGGTCAGAAGGCCAAGTCTGGTGCTCGCCAGAGCGGCATGGCGCTATGAGTGCGGTATTTAAAGCACAGATTGACTGGGTGCCGTTGAGCATGGGCGCTGTGCGTCCGACTCAAGGTAAAAGCTTGGCGGTGATGCAAGTCTGTGGTGGTTCGCAGTCCTTTAATGTGGTCAATCAACTGCGTGCTTTAGGGCGTTGGATGCGCATGTTTACCATCCCTAATCAGTCTTCAGTGCCAAAAGCCTTTACTGAGTTTGCTGACAATGACCGCATGCAACCGTCACCCTATTACGACCGCATTGTTGATGTGATGGAAGAGTTGGTGAAGTTCACCTTATTGCTACGCGACCGCCAGGATTATCTGGTGGACCGTTATTCTGAGCGTAAAGAATCAGTAGAAGAGTTATCGCAGCGGGTTAATCAAGGTTCGATTTGATCCATGAGCTTTGCTCAGAGTGATCAAGCATCACCGTGAAGGCGCTACAGATTTTTGGCATTGGCTGGTGTTTAAGCGTCTCGCTGGACAGCCCGTGGTACTGGATTTCGCCAGTTATTTGCCCAGTAATGCTCGGACAGACTTCGAAGTAATGCAGCCCAAATGGTTTATTGCGGTGCACAAAAGATAGGATTGATTACGCAAAGAGGTGAGGGTGGGTTTGGGGACTACATTTAGCAACATATCCTGCAGGAATACTGGATAATAGCAGTCATTCTTTTTGCTCTGTATTCTGGTGATTCGCTGTGGAAATTAAGGTTAACTTTCTCGACAACTTGCGTCTTGAAGCCAAGTTCGATGACTTTACTGTGGTGGCTGATCAGCCGATTCGTTACAAAGGTGATGGCTCTGCGCCGGGTCCCTTTGATTACTTTTTAGCCTCATCGGCGCTCTGTGCAGCGTATTTCGTTAAGCTGTATTGCCAAGCTCGTGATATCCCAACGGAAAATATTCGCCTGTCGCAGAACAATATTGTTGATCCAGAAAACCGCTATAAGCAGATGTTTAAAATTCAGGTGGAGCTGCCTGAAGATATTTCTGACAAGGACCGCCAAGGTATTTTGCGCTCGGTTGAGCGTTGCACAGTGAAACGTGTGGTGCAAAATAACCCAGATTTCGTCATTGAAGCAGTGGGTAATTTAGATGCCGATGCCCAAGCGTTGCTGGGTACGACTGTGGATGAAAACAACCAAACCTTTATTGCCGGTAAAGACCTGCCGCTAGAAAAAACCATCGCCACCATGTCCGGCCTGATTGCTAATTTGGGTATGAAGGTTGAAGTCGCTTCGTGGCGCAATATTGTGCCCAATGTGTGGTCGCTGCATTTGCGTGATTCACAATCGCAGCTGTGCTTTACCAATGGTAAGGGCGCAACCAAAGAAAGCGCGCTTGCCTCAGCTTTAGGCGAGTTTATTGAGCGTCTGAACTGCAACTTCTTTTACAACGACCAATTCTGGGGCGAAGGGCTGGCCAATGCGGACTTTGTCCATTACCCCAATGAGCGCTGGTTTCAGCCGGGCCCTAATGATGAGCTGCCTGCTGAGATTTTAGATGAGCACTGTTTGGCGATTTATAATCCGGACGGCGAACTCTGTGGCTCGCATTTGTATGACACCAACTCCGGTAATACCGCGCGGGGTATTTGCTCGATTCCTTATGTGCGCCAATCCGACGGTGAAACGGTGTACTTCCCCACCAACCTGATTGAAAACCTGTTCTTAAGTAACGGTATGAGTGCCGGTAACACCCTCGAAGAAGCGCAGGTGCAATGCCTGTCAGAAATCTTTGAGCGAGCGATTAAGCGGGAAATTTTAGTGGGTGAAATGGCTTTGCCTGATGTACCGCAAGAAGTGCTGAATAAATACCCCAATATTGTGGCTGGGATTAAAGCGCTGGAAGAGCAGGGTTTTCCCGTGTTGGTCAAAGATGCCTCTATGGGCGGCCAGTTTCCAGTGATGAACGTCACTTTAATGAACCCACGCACTGGCGGAGTGTTTGCCTCTTTTGGTGCACACCCGAATTTTGAAGTGGCGTTGGAGCGCAGCCTGACTGAGTTGTTGCAAGGGCGTAGTTTTGAAGGCCTCAACGATATTGCCCGCCCAACGTTTTCCACAGAAGCAGTGACTGAGCCGAATAACTCAGTGGAGCACTTTATTGATTCCAGTGGTGTGGTGTCGTGGCGCTTCTTTAGCGCTAAAGCGGACTATGAGTTTGTTGAGTGGGACTTCACTGATAGCGGCCGCAACACAAATGCGCAGGAAGCTGAATTGCTGTTTGGCTTGCTGGAAAACATGGGCAAAGAGGTCTATGTGGCGGTGTTTGAGCACTTGGGCGCTACTGCCTGTCGGATGTTGGTGCCAGATTTCTCTGAGGTGTATTCAGTGGATGATTTAATCTGGGACAACACCAACAAAGCGCTGCAGTTTCGCGAGGATATTCTCAATCTGCACCGCTTAACCGATGCTGAGTTGGACGCTTTGGTGGAGCGCTTAGAAGACAGTGAAGAAGATCATCACAGCGATATTAAAACTCTGATTGGTATTGAATTTGATGAAAATACTGTTTGGGGGCAGCTGACGATTCTCGAGCTGAAACTACTGATTTATTTAGCCCTGAACCGCTTAGAAGAGGCCTTAGAGCTGACCGAAGAGTTCCTACAGTTTAACGACAATACCGTTGAACGCGAGCTGTTTTATCAGGCCATGGCCGCTGCTTTAGAAGTGGCGCTGGATGATGAGATGGCGTTGAGCGACTACGAGCCGAACTTTCGACGCATGTTTGGTAACGAACGCATGGATGCGGTGATTGGTTCTTTGCAAGGCAGTGTGCGCTTCCATGGTTTAACCCCAACCAATATGCAGCTGGAAGGTTTGGATAAACATTTACGTTTGCTCGATAGCTTGAAAAAGCTGCATACAGCGCGGGCGCGGTTTGTAGGTTAAGGCGATGAGTAAACCGATGCGCGCTGCCATATTACGGATTTTTATCCTGTTACTGCTAGTCTGTGTCGGTGCTTTTGCTTGGGAGTCGGCAAGGAATGCCAAAATGCAGCCTGTTACTGGGCAAGTTCTGGGTACTGTCTATAAAAGCTATATTATTGGCTATAAAGTGCAGGGGCAGAGCTATCAGTTGGAAACGCGTATCGGTGTGGTGGATGCCCTGACAGGGCTTGGCTTGCTAACCGCAGGCGCAACAGTACCCATCTTAGTCGATCCAGAGCAGCCCTATCTGGCGCTGATCAATACCGGCAATGGCCGTTACGGCATTACCTTGGCTTTTGTGTTTCTGCTGCTGATATTTATGCTAGTCGTGTTGCTATCGGCTATGAAGACAAGGTTAGCAGCTAGGGGGCAATAGGCTTGCTTGCAGTTGGCTGCTGAATGAATATCGAAGAGGTTGTTATGATCGAACGTTCCAGTGCTACAGATATTACCACTGCCCTAGAAGCGCTTAATCAAGGCTCTGATGCTATATGGCGCATTCAGGATGATAAGTTGTATCAGGAGTTTAAATTCCCGAGCTTTGTTGCCGCGTTCGGTTTTATGACCCAGGTGGCGATTTTGGCTGAAAAAGCGAATCATCACCCAGAGTGGTTCAATGTGTACAACAAGGTCAGCATCAGCTTAACCACCCATGATGCGGGTGGTATTTCGACGCGGGATTTTGCCTTGGCTAAGCAGATATCGGCTTTGATTGCATAGCTCTAGGACGTTACTCGTAACGCTTCTTTACGCCTTGTTGTGCTGGTGCGCTCAATGGATCCTCCGGCCAGGGGTGTTTCGGATAACGCCCGCGTACATCTTTGCGCACTTCTGGATAGACATTGCGCCAGAAGTTACCCAAATCAGCGGTTACCGCCAGTGGTCTTTGTGCTGGAGAGAGCAGGTGAATCAGCACTGGGACTTTACCGTCCGCCACTGTGGGCGTGTCGAGCCAGCCAAACAGCGCTTGCAACTTGGCGGCCAAGACTGGGCCGTTTTCTGCAGTGTAATCCAAGCGCACATTCTGTCCGGTGGGAATAGCCAAGGTGGTGGGCGCTAAGCTGTTGAGTTGTTGCTGTTGTGGATACGTCAGCAAGCTATTAAGAGCTTCAATGAGATTGAGTTTTTTCAGATCCGACCAGCGCTGCATACCGGTTAAAAAGGGCAGCAGCCAGTCTTCTAATCTATTCAGCAAAGCTGTTTCGCTAACATCCGGCCAATCATCAGGAAAAATTTTGGCCAGCAGCTTGACCCGCGCGCACCATTGGGTCGCTGCATCTGTCCAAGGCAGACTGACCAGACCCTTGTTGCGCACGGCATTGAGCAAGCCTTGTTGGATCAGCGCAGGATCAGCTTTAGCCAGTTCTTTTTCCTGCAGCACCAGCTCGCCTAATTTGCGTACGCGACGGGCCACTACGGTACCGCGCTTGTCATCCCACAGAGCTTCTTCGCTGGTGTGAATTAAATGCGCTAAGTCATGTTCGATATCGGCAATATCCACCGGTGCCGCCAGATAAATGGTGGCTTCACGGGTTTTGCCATCCAGATCAGCGGCCACTAACCAAGCGTGGCGGAGCAAACTGTCATCAGCGCGTAAGGTCGCGCCTTTACCATTACTCAGTTGATAACGGGTAGACTGCTCCGCGCGACGCTGAGCTATGCGGTCGGGGTAGGCCAGTGCTAACAAACGGCCGGTTTCTGTCGGACTGGCAAGCTGCGCGGGTACATCACTTTTTTGCAGCAAACGTTTTGCTACCTGCCGGATGCTGCTTAAGCGCGCAGTATCTAAGCGTTCAGGTCGGTATTCGCCGTGCAATACGCGCAAACGCTCGTGCAGGTCGGCGCCCGAATTAGCTCCGAGCAGATCGCGCTCATCCAGCAGGGCGGCCAGCTCTGCGGCCGTCGCGCCAAGGCCTAGTGTGCGCCCGAGCAACACCATATTGGCTAAACGTGGATGAATGCCTAACTCACGTGCGGCTTTGCCATGTTCAGTAATCGCGCCGGCACTATCGAGCATGCCGAGCAGTTGCAGTAGCTCGCGGGCTTGATTCCAGTGCGCCGTTGGCGGTGGATCAATCCAAGCCACCTGCGCTGGATCGCGAGCGCCCCATTGGGCTAACTCCAGAACAAGTGCGACTAAATCCGCCTCTTGGATTTCGGGCGGGGTGAATTCTGCCAGCGTGGCCTGTTCTTCTGCGCTCCAGAGTCGATAGCACACGCCCGGCTCAATACGTCCAGCGCGGCCTTTGCGTTGTTCGGCCGAGGCTTTGGATACCCGCGTGGTCACCAGTCGCGTCATGCCGCTATTGGGATCAAACACTGCGCGCCGTTGCTGACCGCTATCAATCACCACACGCACGCCTTGAATGGTTAAGCTGGTTTCGGCAATTGCCGTAGCCAACACCACTTTACGCGTGCCCGCAGTGGTGGGTGAAATCGCGCGATCTTGTTCGTCAGCTTTGAGGTTGCCGTATAAAGGTGTGATCAGCACATCATCGGTTACCTGTCCGCGTAACTGGTTTTCGACGCGACGAATCTCCGCCGCGCCGGGCAGAAAGACCAGCAGCGAACCGCTTTGCTCAGCCAGCGCCTCATGAATCACGGCGACCACCGCATCCGTTTGCTGCCGGTTTCTCAGCTGCATTGGGCGATAGATCACCTCCACTGGAAAAGCCCGGCCGGCGCTGCTGATCACTGGCACATCACCGAGCACACGGGCAATGGGTGCGCTATCTAAAGTGGCCGACATCACCAGGATGCGTAGATCGTCTCGCAAGGCTTGTTGCGACTCGCGCACCAACGCCAAGCCTAAATCGGCATGCAAGGAGCGCTCGTGAAATTCGTCAAACAACACTGCAGCGTAATCCTCCAGCATGGGATCACTTTGAATCATGCGGGTCAAAATGCCTTCAGTGACTACTTCAATCTGCGTGCTGGCAGAAATCTGGCTGTCCAGTTTGGTGCGGTAACCGATGCTTTGCCCAGCTTTCTCGCCGAGTTGCTGAGCCATATAGCGAGCCGCTGAGCGCGCGGCTAATCGTCGAGGCTCCAGCATCAAAATCTTACGCCCCTCACGCCAAGGCGCATCGAGTAAGGCCAGGGGCACACGCGTAGTTTTACCCGCACCGGGCGGTGCTTGCAGTAACGCAGTACTGTGCTGTTCAAGGGTTTTTTTGAGTACTGGCAGGATGGCATCGATGGGCAGCATGGTAAGTTGGGTCTGAAAAAGGGACTGCTGCTGATTGTAGCGCAAGGTGTTGGGTAAATGATGGCGATTCAGTGTGTTGATGTGGCGCTGTCATGTGGCTGAGCTATTTTGCTCAATAGTCAATCAGCCTTTGGCGTTGCAATGCGCTGAGCAGTCCGCATCATAGACCGCCAATTTTAAAACCAAGTTGGCTGTAATGTCGTTGACCGGTAGTTTTTCTCAATCTGCTGCATCTGACTCCGCTGTAAATTCATCCTCCCACCGCTTCGGCGATCCAATCGTTCTAATACCTACTTTGTTGCTACCACTGGCGACTCTATGAGTTACGCCATCGCTGTGGGCGGGTCCCAAAGCGGCAATGGCTATGGCCCGTGAGCAAAAGCTACTCTAAGAAAAGCGCCCCTAGCTGATCAGGGCTAGGGGCGCTGGCAGCTCGACTGGTAAACAGCCTTGCGCCAGTGTGGCTATGGCGTTGGTGGATGGGTTTAATCCCTTACTTGGCAAAACAGTATTGAGCTGTTTTGCCAGCAGTTGATCAGTTTGCTTCCAGCTGTAGCGCACGCTGGTAGCTTGGGAGGCTTTCAATGTGGGTAATATAACGCTGAATGTGTGGGTATTTATCGCCACATTGCAGCATCTGTAGGGCGCCCTGTACAACAAAACCCAGCATAAAGTCCGCGCCACTGAGACGCTCCTCGACGAGGAATGTTTTGCCGTCTAAGTACGCATTTAAATAAGTGAAAACCTTGTTAAATTCCATGGCGGCGTAGCTGTCGAGAAACTTTAACGTGGTGCCTGCTTTTGTTTCGTAACGGTTAAATACTGTTAATAAGAAAGGCAGCATTGCTGAGCTTTCAGAAAAATGCAGCCATTGCAGGTAATCGCCGTAGGCTGCCGACTCCTCATCTGGAGCTAAATGTGGGGCAAAGCGCTTAATCAATAACTCAACAATTGCTCCCGATTCAGCAATGACCTTGCCATCCAATTCAATCACAGGGGATTTACCTAGGGGATGAATGGCCTTAAGTGCTGCTGGCGCTAAGTGTGTTTGTGCATCGCGTTGATAGTGAATGAGCTCGTATGGCTGCCCAATCTCTTCCAGTAACCAGAGAATACGGATTGAACGTGAAGCGTTGAGGTGATGAAGTTTGATCATGTTGGCTGTTTCCTTGTGTGGCACGCAGGTTTGTTGTATGCATGAGTGCTAGTTGAGCGCAGTGCCATAAGTTGCGGTCACTGAGGTGCGTGTAGCAAGCATTGTATGTTCTAAAAATGCGACCAGTCTATTATTTATTTTCCGTGGTAAAATTAGGATTGGCTGGTTAAGTACAATTTTGAGTCGCTATAGCCTGAGCAGCATTGATTGCGGTGGGCTAAAACTCAGTTAGCAGGTTTGCGCGAGTTGCCAGCAGACTTGATATAATAGTCTTGAATGATTTGCCTCTTCGAATATCTGCATATAGGTGCCTGATCCTGATGAAACAAAATTACGCTGATACACGCCAGCAGTTACTTGATACGGGCCATCGAATGATGGTGGTAAAAGGTTTCACTGGTGTTGGTCTAAATGAGATTTTGCAGGTTGCTGGTGTACCTAAGGGTTCGTTTTACCATTACTTTAAATCTAAAGAGCAGTATGGGCAGTCCTTGCTAGAAGAGTATTTTGAAAATTATCTAGCAGATATGGAGCAACGTTTCACCGCAGCACAGATGAGTGCGCGGGAACAGCTTATGGGCTACTGGCAGAACTGGCTAAATAACTATTGTGAGCCGGGTGATGCGCAAACCTGTTTAGCGGTTAAGTTAAGCGCAGAGGTTGCAGACTTGTCGGAAGCAATGCGTATTACCTTGCGCGACGGCACTGATCAAGTTATTGCACGCTTAATCCGCTGCTTAGAGCAAGGGCAGCAGGATGGCTCGCTACCACCACAGATCAATGCCCAGCAAACTGCTACAGCGCTGTATCAGCTTTGGCTGGGGGCGAGCTTATTGAGTAAGCTGCACCGTAATAACCAACCTTTAGTCAGCGCAATGCTGACTACCGAGGCTATGCTGGCTGGTACTTAACCGGCGTTGGATGATTCGCTGCCTTAGCGTATTAAAACTGCTGGTGCAGAGCTGTTCAACCTGTTGTGCTAATTAGGCAAGATTTTAGTTGGCTTGAGTCTGATTGTTAATCAGAGCGGACTGTAATAATTCGTCTAGACGACTGGTCTAATTTTATATATAGTACGCCCATTGCGCCGTAAACTGTAGCAAAAGTCAGAGGCCGTGAACCTGTGTAGTGCAGGCGGCCATTGGCTTTTGTTGGCAGGTAAGACTAACAAACACTCTTTTTTCTAGGCGACTGGTCTATTTTTAGTGGTTTAACACTGCTGGCTAGGTATATATCAGGCGTTTATTGCCGTAATAGGGAACCGTAAATGAATACAGATAGCTTATTTGAGCCGCTGCAACTTGGCCGCCACACTTTGAACAACCGCGTGGTGTTACCGCCTTTGACCCGTTCACGCAGCACCCAGCCGGGTAATATTGCAAATGAGCTGATGGCCACCTATTACCAGCAGCGGGCCGGTGCTGGGCTAATGATTACTGAGGGCACGCAAATTGAGCCGCGCGGCCAAGGTTATGCTTGGACACCGGGGATTTACAGCCCAGAACAGATTGCAGGCTGGCGTAAAGTAACCGACGCTGTGCATGCACAAGGTAATATTATTTTTGCCCAACTGTGGCATGTGGGGCGTGTGTCACATACCTCCTTGCAGCCCGACGGTGCTGCGCCTGTGGCACCTTCAGCAATTGCTGCTAATAATGTCAAAGTGTTTATTGAAACCGGACCCGGTAGCGGTATTCTCGCCGAGCCGTCAATACCGCGGGCATTAACCACAGCAGAGGTTAAAGAGTTGGTGCAGCTTTATGCGCAAGCCGCGCGTAATGCGTTAAGTGCCGGTTTTGACGGTGTTGAGCTGCATTGCGCCAATGGTTACTTGGTCAATCAGTTTATTTCTGAGCACAGCAACCAGCGTGACGATGAGTACGGTGGTTCGCTGCACAATCGTCTGCGTTTCTTGCGTGAAATCGTTGCCGCTGTTGCTGAGGTGGTGGGCGCAGACCGTTTAGGCGTACGCTTTGCTCCGTTGTTTGCCAGTACCGAAGAAGACCGTGTGTATATGGGGCTGGTAGAAACAGATCCACGCAACACTTATATAGAGGCCATTAAGGTGTTGGAAGAGGCGGGTATTGCCTACTTATCCATTGCTGAAGCTGATTGGGATAATGCGCCAGAGTTGTCGGATGACTTTCGTCGAGAAGTAAGACAGATCTTCAGTGGTCGCATTATTTATGCCGGACGTTATACCGTCGAGCGCGGTGTAAAAACCTTGGCTGCAGGGCTTGGTGATCTGATTGCCTTTGGTCGGCCATTTATTGCCAATCCAGACTTACCGCAGCGCATTGTCAATGGCTGGCCGCTCAATCCAGTTGATCCGGCGACCATGTATGGCGGTACGGCGGAGGGTTATACCGATTACCCTGTCTATCAAGCAGAGTAGTCCTGATTGCTCGTTTTGTTACCTGAGCATTGCTGCAGTTCATTGAGTTTGCAGGTGCGTTGGATGCTCAGCTACTGCTGCATATCGGCCCCACAGCTTACGGCTGCTGGGGCTGTTGAGTTTGTGCTCACTCAGCGCTGCGCTCGACCAATGCTGGAAAAACCCGCGCCCACTCTTCAAAACCACCATCCATACTGTACAAATCGCTAAAGTCTTGGCCATGTAAGTAGGCTGCTGCGCTTTGGCTGGAATGGCCGTGATAGCAGATCACAATGGTAGGGGCATCCAAGTCGGCATGGGCAATAAACTCCGCCAGAGATTGGTTGTCAAGATGAATAGCTGCGCTGGGGTGACCGTTGGCAAAGCTTTCTGGGTCGCGTATATCGACCATCACGGCGCCATCGGCACAGAGCTGCTGGGCTTGTTGAACATTGATTCGTTGAAAAGCGTGCATGGAATCCTCGTGCAAAATTGGGAGTTACTGAGCTGGCGCGCAGCTGCAGCGCTCGAAGTGTTGGCTGTCAATATTGTACAGCGACATTTGCCCACCCCAGACACAGCCAGTATCAAGGGCAATGGTGTTAGGGGCTGGGCAACGGCCTTCCAGTGCTGCCCAATGACCAAATAAAACAGTGTCATGGCGGGATACGCGCTGTGGGTGACTGAACCAAGGCGCAAAGCCTTTAGGTGCTGAGTCTATGCCTTCTTTGGCTTTAAGTTCTAATTGGCCATCTGGGCTGCAAAAACGCATGCGGGTGAAGTAATTGGTGATCAGTCGCAAACGCTCGATGCCTGTTAGCCCGTCGTGCCACATATTTGGCTGATCGCCGTACATACCGTCTAAATAGGTCTGATAAAGGCTGTCATCGCGTAATACCTTGTGCACTTCTGCGGCGCGGGCGAGGGCCTCGGCAATGCTCCACTGTGGGGCAATTCCGGCATGGACCATGCTGATATTACGTTCGGCATCATGGTGCATCAGTGGTAACTGGCGTAACCAGAACAGCAGGTCAGCACAGTCCGGCGCATTCAGCACCTCACGTAAAGTGTCTTTCTTTTTGAGCCGTGCAGTATGGTTCGCGATGGCCAGCAAGTGCAGGTCATGATTGCCCAGTACGCTGATCACAGAGTCGCGCATGGCATACAGAAAACGCAATGTTTCTAAGGATTGCGGACCGCGGTTGACTAAGTCGCCAACCAGCCATAGTTGGTCTTGGCTGGGGTCAAAATTAACTCTATCGAGTAAGCATTTGAGTGGTGCTAAACAGCCTTGTACATCGCCAACAGCGTATGTCGCCATTAATGTAAAGCTCCTGGTACGGCTAAACCAAAGGGGGCAATGGGTGCTTCAAACTCTTCGCCGTCTTCAGCGCGCATGGTGAAACTGCCCTGCATGCTGCCCACCGCAGTGGTCATCAGAGTACCGCTGCTGTAGCTGAATTCATCGTCAGCATCGATCACAGGCTGCTCGCCAACCACGCCAGAGCCGCGGACTTCTTGGGTTTTGCCGTTGCCATCGGTAATGATCCAGTGGCGGCTTAATAGTTGTGCTGAGTGCTCACCGTTGTTACGGATGGTGATGTCATAGGCAAACACATAGCGGTTATCTTCAGGGTGTGAGTGTTCGGCTAAGTAGCGCGTATTCACACTGATACTGATTGTATTGCTCAGATAATTCATAGTGTACTCAAGGTGACTCTGCTGCTTGTAGCGCGGTGAATTGATCAGCTAAACGCACAAAAGCAGCAATATCTAGTTGTTCAGGTCGTAAGCTGCCATCTACTCCAGCCGCGGCGATGGCCTCGGCAGGTAAGACATTTTTCAAGGTGTTGCGCAGGGTTTTACGACGCTGATTAAAGGCTTCGCGGACAATACGATCCAGTGCGCGGGCATCTTGGGCTTGGTGGGGGAGCTCAGTGTGCGGGGTGAGGCGCACAATGGCTGAATCCACTTTAGGTGGCGGGCTAAATGAGCCTGGGCCCACATTAAATAAATGCTCCACTCGGCAATGGTACTGCACCATAATGGATAAGCGTCCCCAGTCACCGCCGCCGGGTTTGGCCGCCATGCGTTCAACCACTTCTTTTTGCAGCATAAAGTGCATGTCGTGGACTAAGTGGGCATTGTCCAGCAGGTGAAAAATAAGTGGAGTGGAAATATTGTAGGGTAGGTTACCCACTACGCGCAGGCTGGCTGGCGCAGGATCAAGGCGGGCAAAATCAAACTTAAGTGCATCGCCCTCGTGCAAAGTGAAGTTCGGCGCAAGGGCAAACTTTACTTTGAGAATGGAAACTAAGTCGAGGTCAATTTCAATGACATCGAGCTTGGCACCGCTGTTGACTAAGCTTTCAGTCAGGGCACCTTGGCCTGGGCCAATTTCTAGTAGGTGTTGCTCTGCGCGAGGCGAAATAGCGCGAATAATGCGATCAATCACGCCAGTATCGTGCAAGAAGTTTTGACCAAAACGCTTACGGGCGCGGTGTTGATAGATCTGGGACATTCGGCTGCTCCAATTGACAAGCGCAATAGTTTAGCAAAAAACCAGCAATGCTTCGCTTTTATCGATTATTGCTGTTGAAAAATAGCGAGGCGTGAGCCGGACATCTGCAGCAGTAACGAAGCCATACTGGTCCAAGCATCACCAATGGTTTGCCCTTTACTCTGCTCGTCAATTAACTGGGCGTCTTTAAGGAGCCGCTGCCACTGTGCGCCAGAAAGACGCTTCAAAGCTCGTGCGAAAAGCGGTTTGCGCGCCGCTGGCCAAACGCGCGATAAGGCACGATCAAGGCTAGTGCCTTGGCTGGTTTGCTGCGACAGGGTAGTAAGCTGGCGAATATCACGGGCTACCGCCCAAAGAATAATCGGCATTTCCACGCCTTCACTGCGCAAGCCAGCTAAAATACGCAGGCTGCGCTCGGTATCACCTTCCAGCGCAGCATCGACTAAGCCAAATACATCATAGCGGGCGCTATCGGCAATACTGGCTTGGATGGTTTCTAGGTCCAGATGCTTACTGTTACTCAGCAGTTTGAGCTTTTCGATTTCTTGCACAGCAGCCAATAAGTTGCCTTCTGTGCGGGCCACAATTAGATCAATAGCCTCTGGGTCCGCGCTTAAACCTTGCTGGGCTAGGCGCTGATTAATCCAGTTGGGTAACTGCTCTATATTGACATTGGCTAGCTGAATAAAACCGCAGAGGGCGCTGTCCATTAAGGCTTTGGCCCACTTGCTGCGCAACGTGCTGGCATCAAGGCGTGGCACATTGATCAGTAGTACAGTGTCCTCGGCGGGACGCTCGAGGTACTCCAGCAAAACTTTACTGCCTTGATCACCGGGTTTGCCCGAATTAATCCGCAGTTCCAGTAAGCGTTTTTCAGCAAACAATGACAAGCTGGCATTGGCTTCGCGGATAATATTCCAGTCAAAGCCACGCTCCACATGAAACACTTGGCGCTCGCTGTAATCTGCTTGGCGGCACGCACTGCGAATGCTATCGCTGGCTTCTTGGGCCAGTAATGGCTCGTCGCTGCTCACCAAGTAAATGGGGAGCAGGTTTTTTTTCAGCTGACCAGCAAGCTTTTCAGGATAAATACGCATATGGGCCAAGATTAGGGCTTTATCTGCATAAAGCCCCAAATCATCAAGGGATCAGAATCGGTGATTGCTGTGGCTCTTCAAATTGCTGAGCACGTATTTCAGCTTCGCGAGCTTCTGCTGCAGCGCGTTCTTTACGTTCAGCTTGGCTTTTTAAGCTGTCGAGTTGGGTTGGGGTGATGGCTTGCAAACGCATCATTAATTGCATCACCAATTCGCGGCGCATTTCTTGACGCAGCAGGGCTTCTTCTTGACCTGAACCAGTTACGTTGTTCTGGTTGTAAGCGTAGGAGCGTTGTACGGCAACACTGTCTTGTATCAGAGCAGGCAAGTTACCTGAGCGCAGCTCGTAGTTAAGTGCTGTGGTCAAGGTGTATTCAGCGCTACGCGTGCCAGCAGTGAAACTTGCGGTACGTCTGCTGTCTTCTTCAAGTCCCAAATACAAGGTGAAAGGCGCGCTGCTAGAGATCGCTACTTTATTGTTGATGAGGCTTTGTTTGACATCTTTACTCAGCGGGCTAAGCGCATCACGGGCAGCGAAATTGAGCTCGGTGAGTGCCATTTGTGTACTGCCAGTACCGCGTAAGTGAAAACCACAAGCGGTCATTAAAAAAGCCAGACCCAGTACAGTTATAGAGCGTTTCAGCATGGTATGTCCTCTATGCATAACCTCGATTTGAGGCTATGCAGGGGTGAGTGAAAATTCACAATGCAATCAATTGGCTACAATATTAACCAACTTATTTGGAACAACAATCACTTTTCGAATGGTTAAACCATCGACAAAGCGTAAGACATTTTCGTTGGCGCGGGCGACTGCTTCAATGTCTTCTCGGCTGGCGCTGGCTGCCACATCAATGTGACCACGCAACTTACCGTTGACCTGCACCACCATACTTAGGGTGTCTTGGACTAAAGCACTGTCATCCGCTTGCGGCCAAGCGGCATCAATTACCGGCTCGCTGTGACCCAATTGCTGCCACAGCTCATGGCAAATATGCGGAGTAATCGGAGCCAATAGCAGCACCACAGTTTCCATGCCTTCTTGCAGTAGAGCGCGGTCTTGCGCCGTTGCTGTAGGGGCTTTTTCCAGCACATTCATCAAGGTCATTACTTGGGCAATGGCAGTGTTGAATTTCTGGTGTTTGCCCACGTCTTGGCAAGCATGCTTAATGACCGCGTGGATGCTGCGACGGATGTCTTTCTGTGCATCGTTGAGGCTGGCAACGTCTAAAGCTTGCTGCTCTCCAGAATTGACATGCTTATAGGCTAAACGCCAGACCCGCTTCAGAAAGCGGCTGGCACCTTCAATGCCAGAGTCAGACCATTCCAAGCTCATATCCGGTGGCGAGGCAAACATCATAAACAGACGGCAGGTGTCTGCACCGTATTCGTCGATCATGATTTGCGGATCAACACCGTTGTTCTTTGATTTGGACATTTTCTCAATGCCGCCAATGATCACGGGTTCGCCGTCAGCAGTGAGCTTAGCCGAGAGCGCTTTGCCTTTGGCGTCATATTCAACTGTTACTTCATCCGGGTTAAACCACTGACGAGCACCATTGGGCAGCATGCGGTAGTAGGTTTCGGCAATGACCATGCCTTGGGTCAGCAAGTTGGTGAAAGGCTCGTTGCTATTGACTAAACCTTCATCGCGCATCAGTTTGTGGAAAAAGCGCGCATACAGCAGGTGCAAAATTGCGTGCTCGATACCGCCAATGTATTGATCCACTGGCAACCAGTGATCCGCTGCAGACTTTTCTACCAAGCCTTCATTGTATTGCGGTGATGCGTAGCGTGCGTAGTACCAGGAGGACTCAACAAAGGTGTCCATGGTGTCGGTTTCACGACGGGCATCAGCGCCACAGCTCGGGCATTTGCACTGATAAAACTCAGGCATTTTGTTCAGTGGATTACCTGAGCCGTCGGGGATGACGTTTTCTGGTAGCACCACGGGTAACTGATCTTCAGGCACAGGGACGTCGCCACAGCTTGGGCAATGAATAATCGGGATTGGACAACCCCAGTAGCGCTGACGACTGATACCCCAGTCGCGTAAGCGGAACTGAGTTTTGCGCTCACCATGCTGTTTGGCTTCTAAGTCGGCGACGATGCCATCAAAAGCCTCTTGCACACTTAAACCATCGTATTTACCGCTGTTGACTGCGGTGACATTGTTTTTGTCGGCGTACCAGTCGTGCCAAACCTGTGCATCAAAGCTGTTGTTCGCATCAGTAGAGGCAAAGACTTGCTGAATGGGCAGCTGATAGGTATTGGCAAACGCAAAATCACGCTCATCATGGGCGGGAACCGCCATTACTGCGCCTTCGCCGTAGCCCCACAACACATAGTTGGCGACATACACCGGCAGTTTGTCACCGGTTAATGGGTGAATGACAAACTGGCCAGTGGGCAGGCCTTTTTTCTCCATTGTCGCCATATCGGCTTCAGCCACGGAGCCGGCCTTGCACTCAGCAATAAAGGCAGTCAATTCCGGGTTGCTTGCTGCAGCACGTTGCGCCAGAGGGTGCTCGGCTGCCACGGCAACATAGGTTGCGCCCATCAAGGTGTCGGGGCGGGTGGTGTAAACTTTTAACTGGCCAGCGATGCCAACTGAATCCACATCGTAATCAAACAGAATATCGGCACCGAAGCTTTTACCGATCCAGTTACGCTGCATGGTTTTAACTTGCTCAGGCCAGCCGGGCATATCATCAAGGCTGGTCAGCAACTCATCGGCGTACGCGGTGATTTTGAAGTAGTACATGGGGATTTCGCGCTTTTCTATCAACGCATCCGAACGCCAGCCACGACCGTCAATCACTTGCTCGTTAGCCAGTACGGTTTGGTCCACAGGGTCCCAGTTTACAGTACCAACTTTCTTGTAAATGATACCTTTTTTGTAGAGCTGGGTGAACAGCCACTGCTCCCAACGATAATAGTCAGGCTTGCAGGTAGTGATCTCCCGTGACCAGTCAATGGCTAGACCCAGTTGCGTAAACTGCGCCTTCATATAGGCCATGTTTTCGTAGGTCCAAGCCGCGGGGGCAACTTTATGTTGAATCGCGGCGTTTTCTGCTGGCATGCCAAACGCATCCCAACCCATAGGCTGCAGGACGTTTTTTCCGAGCATGCGTTGGTGGCGAGCAATCACATCACCAATGGTGTAATTACGCACATGACCCATATGCAAGCGACCGCTTGGATAGGGGAACATTGACAGGCAGTAATAGGTTTCTTTGCCTGCTTGCTCGGTCACTTCAAAGGATTTGTGCTCGGCCCAATGGCGTTGCGCGGCGGCTTCAATGTCGCGAGGTTGATACTGTTCGTGCATGATTTTATGTGTTTATCGTCAAGAAAGTCAGAAGAATGATGCGCCGTAGCCCACCAATGAAAAATATCTGTCTAGCATACATGAGGCGGGCGCAAGGAGGGAAACAGCATCTAACTTTGTCGCAGCTGCTGCCCGCAGCCTGTGCTTGGTGCGGTTAAGTTCATGGTTTAGGTGCGCGATAGGATAAACGGTACAAGAGTGCGCCAATGGCTTCATTTAATAGCGCGGTATTTTGCCATAGCGCTTTACTCTCGGGCATCCAACCGTTCAATGGCCGGCTATTGGCGCCGCTTAAAAAACCGACCGGAGCGCTGGTTACGCTAAAGCCCAGTTGTTCATAGCTCCAACGTGAGCGCGGCATATGCCAAGCATCAGTGACCAAGAGTACGCGCTGAATACCTTCAGCTTGCAGTATTTTTGCCGTATACAGTGCATTTTCCCAAGTGGTGCGGCTCTCGCCCTCCAGCCAGCGCGCGGTTATGCCAAAATCTTCAGCCAGACTGTCGGCCATAATCTGTGCTTCGCTGGGTGGTTGGCCAAAATGTAAACCACCACTGACCAGGACCGGCAAGTTGGTAGCTTTGGCTAGGCGTGCTCCGTAGCGTAAGCGCTGCATGGCCATCAGTGAGGGCTGGTCGCCTTGCCAAGCAGGGTCATTTACTTCGCGGCCGCCACCGAGAATCACAATGGCGTCCGCTTGCTGATTTAGGCTTGGCCATTGCGCTTGGGTTAAGGGTATTTCTGTTTCTAAGGCGCGGGCGGCATATTCAACAGTAATGGGTAAGCTCATTGTATACAGTCCAGCAACGCCTAGAATAAAACTTGTGAGTGCCACTTTGGGCCAGCGTTTACGTAAAACAAAGCTCAAAAGCAGAAGAATTAATAAGCTGCTGGGTGGAAAAGCCAATTGCTTGATAATATAACGCCAAGTCATGCCTGCACTCTTATTGGTTGATTAGGGGAGCTCTGTATTGTGCCTATATCTATCTTAAATTAGAAAACATCTCTTAGTGCTGTGCTTGACCCTCGCCAGTTGGCTGGGCATGCTTTGCAGCAATATTTTAACTGTCCTGAGTGAAAACCATGAAACCAGAAACAATTGCTCTACATGTTGGTTATAAGTCTGATCCCACTACTAAATCCGCTGCTGTGCCGATTTATCAAACCACCTCTTACACCTTTGATGATACTCAGCACGGCGCTGATCTGTTTGACCTGAAAGTACCGGGCAATATTTACAGCCGTATTACTAACCCCACCAACGACATTCTTGAGCAGCGCGTAGCCGCCTTGGAAGGTGGTGTGGCTGCGTTGGCAATGGCCTCAGGTATGGCAGCAATTACTGCAGCAATCCAGACGCTCGCTGAAGCAGGAGACAATATTGTTTCTGTAGCCTCCTTGTATGGCGGTACTTACAACCTGTTTGCTCACACTTTGCCGCGCCAAGGTTTAGAGGTGCGTTTTGCTCCCTACAATGATTTAGCAGCGCTAGAGGCATTGATAGATGACAAAACTAAAGCAGTCTTCTGCGAAAGCATTGGTAACCCAGCGGGTAATATTGTTGATATCCAAGCGCTAGCCGATATTGCTCACCGTCACGGCGTACCCTTGATCGTAGATAACACTGTGCCGAGTCCAGTGCTGTGCCGTCCGATTGATTTTGGAGCGGATATTGTTATTCAAGCTTTAACTAAATACATGGGCGGCCACGGTACGACCATTGCTGGCGCTATTATTGATTCAGGTAAGTTTCCATGGGCTGAGAACGCCGAGCGCTTCCCGCTATTAAACACCCCTGATGTGTCTTACCACGGTGTGGTCTATACCAAAGACTTTGGCCCGGCGGCCTTTATAGCCCGTTGCCGAGTGGTACCGCTGCGTAATATGGGTGCAGCCTTATCGCCATTTAATGCCTTCTTGATTATGCAGGGCATGGAAACATTGTCGTTGCGCATGGAGCGCCACTGTGAAAATGCGCAAAAAGTTGCTGAGTTTTTAGACGCTCACGAGCTGGTGGAATGGGTTAACTATGCTGGTTTGCCGAGTCACCCAGATCACGCCATGGCGCAAAAATATATGGGCGGTAAAGCTTCGGCAATTATGTCATTTGGCGTTAAAGGTGGTGAGCCTGCTGCAGTTAAATTTATTGATGCGCTGCAATTACTCTACCGCTTGGTGAATATCGGTGATGCTAAATCACTGGCGTGTCACCCAGCCACGACAACGCACCGCCAACTGAATGAAGATGAAATGGCTGCGGTGGGCGTGAGCAAGGACTTGATTCGTCTGTCCATTGGTATTGAGCACATTGATGATATTTTGGCTGACTTAACGCAAGCGTTAGACGCCGCACGTTAATAGCATGGGCGCGCAAACGAATGTGCCGTTTGCGCGTTTATTGGCTGTTTAAAAAAAGGAATGCACATCTATGCAACATATTATGGTTGCCCATGATCTCAGTGAAAATGCCAGAGTTGCTTTGCAGCGCGGTATTCAGCTAGCTCAGCAGCATCAGGCCCAGTTAAGTGTGATCAATGTGTTAGAAGATCACTTGCCGATGAATGTGATTGAAAAGCAAATGCTCGCTGCTGATCGCTTGATCACTCAGCAGTTGGACCAATACGGTGCTGCAGATGCTCAAGTTTTAATTAAAATGGGACGCCCAGCACAGTCGATTGTGGCTGCGCAAAAAGCCCACAGTGTGGATTTTTTGGTCATGGGTGATCATCACCAAGATTCCCCTGAATATTTTTCTGGTACTACGCTGGAGCGCGTTTTGCAGCGCAGTGTGGTGCCGGTATTGTTGGCGGTCGAGACTGAGATGCATGCCTATGAGCGCGCTTTAGTGCCATTGGATTTTTCTTTATGCGCCTGTCATGCCTTGCATCATGTGTATAAGTTATTGCCGCACAGCTCAGCGATTCATGCCTTGCATGTGTTAGAAATGGCCGAAGTTCATGGTGCGGATAGCGAATCTGAAATTGACTGGCAAACCTCTTTATTTGACCAGTTGGTTGCCGATGAACGAGCGAAAATGCCGGCAACAGGGCCACAGATTACCCATGAGTTGCGTCAAGGCGAGCTGCATAACTGCTTGACCCAAGTGATTGCTGAGCAAAAGCCGCAAGTGTTAGCCATCGGTAAGCACGGTCGCGGTGTGCTGGCGGACGCCTTGCTTGGCAGTTTGGCCCAGCATTTTCTCGAGCAACCACCTTGTGATGTTTTGGTGGTGAAGTAACTCTACTGCAGCACTATGCACAGTGAGTATGGTTGCGCTTGCTGCTATAAGTTTTAGCGGTAGCTGTTGAGCATATTGCTCATTGCAGAGCGCAGGGTCTGTGCAGAGATTTGCCCCTGTTGATTGCTGGTGACGGTGCTTTGGTTTTGCCAGATCAGTTGGCCACTGTGTGCGTCAGTAAAGCTCACATGCAGCAGCTGATAATACTCAGTGTATGCGCGTGGGGTGAGGGGAACAGTTAAGCCGATGCCAGAGTGACGGTAACGGTCATGGTAGGCGTGGCGTCCGCCGTAGCCATAGCCAAAACTGGCAGAAGGATAGGGATAGTCATAATAAACGGGACGCTGGCGCTGATTGTTTTGGCTGCTGAGTTGTACTTTTAACTGGCATGGCTGCTGCGGTGTCGCAGCACGCAAGCCATATTGCTCCAGTTGTTCAGCCAATATGCTCTGGGCGCTGTCTTGAGGATAAGACTGATTGGCTGGATTTTCAGCCTGATTGTGCCAGCACCAGTATTTATAATCTGTGCTGCGCGCCGGCGCTGGATAAGCGCTGCGATCAAAGTGGGTTGCTGCCTCACTGGGTGCTGGCGGCAAGGGCAGCCCCTCGGCTTGGTATGGATTGCTGGCTTGGCAGCCTAATAAAAGGGCTGCTGCCGTGCTGAGCAAGAAGAAACGAAACATAGCATGCCCCAAAAAACTGGTTAATGCTTAGTCTACTGCGATTGCCCGAGGCTGGCAAAGCCAGTGTAAATAACGCCCTAAGCCTGCCAGCGCGGGGTGGCGGCGGTAACTGAGTTCGGTGCTCACCAGCTCTGGTGCGGCGATTTTTTGGCGAAATTGCGGTGGCATATAGTCATGAAAAACTCGAATGCCACTGCGTTGCTGAATGTGCCATAAAGGCTCAACTTGAGCGGCAAGCTCACGTGGATCCAAGGGTTGCTGTGGCGTTAAGCCGCCAGCATCGCCAGTGAAGCGCTGTTGACTGAGCTTGCGCAAATTGCCTTTGATTAGGTTTTGTAAAATCAGCCCATCTTTGTTGTAAAAAGCTAAAGACAGCCAGCCATCCGCCGTGGTTAAGCGGTGCATTGCTGCGAGAATTTGGCTTTGTTCAGCTAGCCATTCGAGCACGGCATGACAGAGCACAAGATCATACTTTTGTTCTGCTTGCTGCGTGAAGCTTTGCCAATCTGCATGGATAAACTGCGCTTGGCAGCCTGCTTCAGTAAAACGTTGTTGCGCTGCTTCGAGCATCGACAAGGCTGGTTCAACTAAGGTGACTTGATGGCCTTGCTCAGCCAGCCACAGCGCCATATGGCCCAGGCCCGCACCAATATCCAATACCCGTAACTGACGTTTGGGCAGCACTTCATTGAGGTCGGCTTGCAATACTGCTAAACGAATTGCACCTTTATTGCTGCCGTAAATCTTTTTCGCAAAGCGGATGCTGAGGTTATCAAAATGCTGGTCGTGCATAAGGACTCTTAAAAAAATAAATATTAAGTAGTCAGGGCAGTGCCAGAAAGCACTTACGCTGCTGGAAAATGTATGGATTTGCGCGTTAGAAGAAAGGCAGGATAGAAGGTGACTCTTCTTCTAGTTTATCTTTGAGCGGGCACTCCGCGCGCACGCCATAGTCGTCTATGCTGCACGGGCGTACACGGCGCTTATCATTTAATGTCGTTTGCCGTAAATGAAAGGGCTGCGCTGGCGTACGCTCTAACACCGCACCCTGTTCATTGATGATTTCAACTGCCAGTTGGTGGGTGCCGCGATCAATGTCGCGCAAACGAAATACTGGGCTGCGACTGGGTTCTGCAACAACTTCGCCGTCTAAAAATATGCGGTAGCGGTGGCCATCTTGCAGTGCTGGCTCGCTGCTTACAGTGACAGTCAGTTGCCGCTCATTGGCGCGCACCGTGGCGTCTGGCTCGGGCGCTAAAATGCGCAAGATCTGGTACTGCAGGACTAAGCTGCTGGAATCACTTTCGTAGACCGGAGGCGGCTGGATAACTTGCACCTTTGGTGTCGCGGGCAGTTTGTTAGTGGGGGCAACATTAACTTTTTCGGCGTGCTGATGTTGCGGCGGTTGATCGGTATAAACGCGCTCGCCGTCGCTATCTATATATGTGTATATCGCGGCTAAAGTCACGGGCGCAGAGCTCAAGAGCAGTGCGCCGATAATGCTGCGCAGTATCATGGCGCAGAACGGGGTCTAGGTTTACGGTCACCTAAGTGCACACGTTGTATGGCAACAGTCTGTGCAGCACTGGTTTGCAGCACCTGATTATCGCTGGACAGCACTTGCACTGCGAGCTGATGCTCACCGCGAGATAAGTTAATCACGTTGATTGTAGTGGAGTGTCCCGCTGGGCCGTAGGCTTGCCCGTCAACGAGCAGTTGCAGACGGTCTTGGCTAGCGAGCTCGGGGTTAATCGCCACTTGCACAGTAAAGTCACCGTTATTTGCCCGTATCGCTTGATCGTCAGGCAAGCCTGTTAACTCTAGGGTGCTATAGGGGATGGCTGGCTCTGCGTCAGCGTCTAGGTCGCTATCAGCGGTTAAGCTGGGATCAGTGAAGTTATCTGCTGGGGGCTGCATGTCTACAGTATTGACTGTAGGCAGTTCCACGCTAGTGGCATCAATACCTTCAGGTGGTTGGTCTGTGTAAACGCGGTTCCCTTGTTGATCGATATATTGATAAATTTGTGCGCTGGCTGGTACTGCAATTGCCAGTGAAATAGCTGCTAATAAAAGGCGCATACAACAACTCCTGTTCAGAATGACTTAAGCGTTACACGCTCTGTTGGGTTAGGCAAGTGTTTCGCTGCTGTGCTGTGCTCAAGAACACGTAATTAACTGCTGTGTGCTGATTAATAAAAAACTGAAATGTGTTGTCGTGCCGCGTAGACTATAAAGGCGCAGGTTAATCGCTTTATCAAAGAGGGTTGGGTAAGTTATTAACCTGTTTTTTAGAATACTGTGCATTAGGGACTAGCGCTGACAGCAGGCAACAGTCAAAATAGCACACTAATTTTTTATTGCGCGTCTCGCCCTCGGTTGTAAACACTCTCCTAGTCTGGCCGAGACAGGAACAGTGGCGAGCGCACCGCCCCAAAGCCTGTTGCTGGGTGGGCACATCGTTTATGAAGTCTTGGAGACCATGATGTCAAAGTCGCTCGAATTAATACAAACCCATAACGCAAAATGGATTGATTTGCGTTTTACTGATATCGGTGGGCAACAGCACCATATCACTATGCCAGCCCGTGATGCTGATGATGATTTTTTCGAGCAAGGTAAAATGTTTGACGGCTCCTCTATGGCGGGCTGGAAAGGTATTGAAGCATCGGACATGATTTTGCTGCCCGATGACAGCACCGCAGTTATGGACCCGTTCACCCAAGAGCCAACTTTGATTTTGGTGTGTGATGTGATTGAACCGTCCACCATGCAGGGTTATGACCGCGACCCACGTGCTATTGCTTGCCGTGCGGAGCAGTACTTAAAGTCCACGGGGATTGGCGACACTGTATTTGTAGGGCCTGAACCTGAGTTTTTCATCTTTGATGAAGTAAAGTTTAAGTCTGATATTTCTGGCTCTATGTTCAAAATTTACTCTGAACAAGCAGCTTGGAACAGTGATGCTGATTTTGAAGGTGGCAATCGAGGCCATAGAGTTGGTGTTAAAGGCGGTTATTTGCCAACCCCACCGAGTGATCATGATCATGAAATCCGCACCGCAATGTGCAATGCCTTAGAAGAAATGGGGCAGTTCGTTGAAGTGCACCACCATGAGGTGGCCACTGCCGGTCAAAACGAAATTGGTACACGCTTTAACACCTTAGTGGCAAAAGCTGATGAAGTGCAGGCGCTTAAATACGTTGTGCATAATGTCGCCGATGCTTATGGTCGCACCGCCACTTTTATGCCGAAGCCTTTATACGGCGATAATGGCTCAGGTATGCATGTGCATATGTCCATTGCTGATGCCGGCAAGAATATTTTCTCTGGTGAGGGTTATGCCGGTCTTTCGGATATTGCTCTGTACTTTGTTGGTGGCATCATTAGGCACGGTAAGGCTTTGAATGCCTTAACTAATCCGTCGACCAACTCCTACAAGCGTTTGGTGCCGGGGTTTGAAGCGCCAGTGATGCTCGCTTATTCAGCGCGTAACCGCTCGGCCTCCATCCGGATTCCTTATGTGACCAGTCCTAAGGCTCGCCGCATTGAAGCGCGCTTCCCAGACCCCTCTGCCAACCCTTACTTAGCCTTTGCCGCTTTATTAATGGCAGGTTTAGACGGTATCCAGAACCGTATACACCCAGGTGATGCCGCAGATAAAAACCTGTATGACTTACCGCCAGAAGAGTCCCAGCAGATTCCACAGGTGTGTGGCAGCTTAAAAGAAGCACTTGAAGCGCTGGATGCTGATCGCGACTTCCTATTGCGTGGTGGCGTCTTCAGTAATGAGTTTTTAGATGCCTTTATTGCTTTAAAAGCCCAAGAAGAATTGCGTGTGCGCACCTTTGTGCATCCATTAGAGTATGAGCTGTATTACAGCTGCTAAGCCTAGGAAACATGTAACGGGCAGGGCGCACGGCAATTGCTGTGTTAGCCCTTGCGTGTTATTTGAGCAATATTTGCAAAAAACTGCTATCATTTGCGCCCATTTTTGCGGTTGCTTTGGTAACCCGACTTAGCGGCCTGTTTGTACGATGAAACTAATTTTAAAATCTTTTCCTGAAATCACCATTAAAAGCCGTCCTGTGCGCAAACAGTTTTTACGTCAGTTGAGTAAAAATATCCGCACTGTACTGCGTGATATTGATCCTGCTGTAAAAGTGACTGGCGAGTGGGATAACTTAGAGTTAGTGACTGCAATTGAAGACCCAGCACTCTTGCAAGAGCTGTATGGGCGTTTGCGTTGCACCCCTGGTATTGCGCACTTTTTCCAAGTGTTGGAATACCCGCTCGGTGATTTAGACGATATTGTTTTGCGTTGTAAGCAGCATTATTGCGAGTTATTGCAAGGCCGTACTTTTTCCGTACGCTGTAAGCGAGTGGGTAGTCATCCTTTTTCATCCGTGGATGTTGAGCGTTATGTCGGCAGCCAATTGCGTCAACAGTGTGCTGCTGCCGGTATTGATTTGCGTCGTCCCGAGGTTGAGGTGCGTTGTGAAGTCCGTCATCAGCGTTTACTGATTGAGTATGAGCGCCACCAAGGCATTGGTGGTTATCCGCTAGGAACAGTAGAACAGGCGCTTGTCTTAATGTCTGGCGGCTTTGACTCTACGGTAGCCGCTTACCAAATGATGCGCCGAGGGTTACTCACCCATTTCTGCTTTTTTAACTTAGGCGGACGGGCGCATGAGCTTGGAGTTAAAGAAGTAGCGCACTATTTATGGAAAAAATACGGCAGCTCGCACCGAGTTTTATTTATCAGCGTGCCGTTTGAAGAAGTGCTTGGCGATATTTTAGAAAATGTCGATAACGGGCATATGGGTGTGGTGCTCAAGCGCATGATGTTTAAAGCAGCCGAGCAAGTTGCTGATCAGCTGGAACTGGATACATTAGTTACCGGTGAAGCTATTTCACAGGTGTCCAGTCAAACCCTGACCAACTTAGCGGTGATTGATAAAGCCACCAGTAAGCTGGTGGTGCGTCCGCTGATTACCGAGCATAAGCAAGATATTATTAGCACCGCGGTGGAGATTGGTACTGCAGAATTTGCAGAAAATATGCCTGAGTACTGTGGCGTGATTTCTGTAAACCCGAAAACCCGTGCCAAACTTGGCCGTGTGGAGCATGAAGAAGGGCGCTTAGATGCCAGTCTTTTGCAACGAGCAGTACAGCGCGCCACTCGGGTGACCATGGATAAAGTACTGGATGAGCTGGGTAAAGATGTCCAAGTTGAAGAGGTGCATGCCGCTTTGCCAGGGCAGGTGGTTATTGATATACGCCACCCTGACGAAGTCGATGAGCAACCACTAGAGCTTGCAGGTATTGAGCAGCTGACAGTGCCTTTTTATGCCATTAATGGTCGTTTTAAAGATTTTGATCCTAATCGCCAATATCTGCTCTATTGCGATCAAGGTATAATGAGTAAATTACATGCGCATCACTTAATGCATGAAGGCTATGCAAATGTGCGTGTTTACCGTCCTGATACAGTGCAACGGCCGCGCGCAAGCAGTCACGCATGATTGGACATATCTTATTGGTCTGTTTATGGAGCTGTGTGGCCACGCCACAGCAGTTACGGCCACCGGACCCATAAAGCCTGTTCCCCTTGATTCCAACTGACGCGTTTTGCGTGCAGCCTACATATTTTACTTGAGATAAGCTTGTGATTGAGAATTTACGCAACATTGCCATTATTGCCCACGTTGACCATGGTAAAACCACTTTGGTTGACGCCCTGTTACGTGCCTCCGGAACCCTAGACCGTAAAGAACTCGATTCTGACCGCGTTATGGATTCCAACGATCAGGAAAAAGAGCGCGGAATTACGATTCTGGCGAAAAACACTGCGATCAAATGGCACGACTACAACATTAATATTGTGGATACCCCAGGCCACGCCGACTTCGGTGGTGAAGTTGAGCGGGTAATGAGCATGGTTGACTGCGTGTTGTTGGTGGTTGACTCCATTGATGGCCCAATGCCGCAAACCCGTTTTGTAACGCAAAAGGCGTTCCAGTCAGGCTTGCACCCAATTGTAGTGATTAACAAAGTTGACCGTCCTGGCGCGCGTCCGGACTGGGTTGTGGATCAGGTTTTTGACCTGTTTGATAACCTTGGTGCCACTGAAGAGCAATTGGACTTCCCAATTGTTTATGCCAGTGCATTGAATGGCGTATCGGGTTTAGATCCAGCAGAAATGACCGAGAATATGGACGTTTTGTTCCAAGCTATCGTTGATAATGTGCAGCCGCCGAAGGTGGACTTAGACGGTCCATTCCAGATGCAAATCTCTGCGCTGGACTACAACAACTTCCTCGGTGTCATCGGTATTGGCCGCATTACCCGTGGTCGTCTAAAAGCCAATATGCCAGTCACTTCGATTGATGCCGAAGGTAAGCGCCGTAATGGTCGCTTGCAGAAAATCATGGGCCACCACGGTTTACAACGTGTGGAAGTTCAAGAAGCGCAAGCCGGTGATATCGTTTGTGTCAGCGGTTTTGAGCCACTGTTTATTTCTGACACCCTATGTGACCAGAACCATGTGGAAGCATTGCCGCCACTCAGCGTTGATGAGCCAACTGTCAGCATGACCTTCCAAGTCAACGACTCACCGTTTGCCGGTAAAGAAGGTAAGTTCGTCACCAGTCGTAACTTGAAAGAGCGTCTGGAAAAAGAACTGCTGCACAACGTGGCACTGCGCGTTGAGCAGGGTGATGATGTGGATAAGTTTAAAGTCTCTGGCCGTGGTGAACTGCACCTGTCAGTACTGATTGAAACCATGCGCCGTGAAGGCTACGAGATGGGTATTTCCCGTCCAGAAGTGGTGATCAAAGAAGTCGACGGCGTTAAGCAAGAGCCTTACGAGAATGTGATTCTCGATATCGAAGAGCAGCACCAAGGTTCTATTATGGAGCAATTTGGTCTGCGTAAAGGTGAGCTGACCGATATGGTGCCGGACGGTAAAGGTCGTATTCGTTTAGAGTACACCGTACCTTCACGTGGTTTGATTGGTTTCCGTAACCAGTTTATGACCATGACTTCAGGTACAGGTATCTTGACCGGTATGTTCAGCCACTATGGTCCAATTAAAAGTGGTGAAGTCACCAGCCGCCAGCAAGGCGTATTGGTCTCCATGGCGACTGGTAAAGCCTTGGCCTACTCACTGGAAACCTTGCAAGAGCGCGGTAAGTTGTTCTTAGTGCCAGGTGAAGAGATTTACGAAGGTCAGTTGGCTGGTATTCACAGCCGCGATAATGACTTGGCGATTAACCCAACTAAAGCTAAGAAGCTCGATAACATGCGCGTGTCAGGTAAAGAAGAAACCACGGCGTTAGTGCCACCGGTGGTCTTTACTCTGGAGCAAGCGCTTGAGTTTATTGAAGACGATGAGCTGGTTGAAGTAACACCTAAGTCGATTCGTCTACGCAAAAAGTACTTAACTGAAAATGAGCGTAAGCGCCAAGGCCGCAGCAAGGCCTAACGTGCCTCTGTAGCAGCCAAAGTAACACCCAAACCCGCACCGGCAACGTTGCGGGTTTTTTAATCTTGTTGAGTTAATAAGCCCATTTGCTCGGCTTTAGCGACGGCTTGGGTACGCCGGGAGACTTCCAGTTTTTTATACACCCGCTGAATGTGTGCTTTAACCGTGTGTATTGAAATATGCAGGTGCTCGGCAATTTCTTTACTGGCTAGGCCTTGGGCCACAAAGCCCAGAACTTCCAACTCACGGGGACTCAGTAGCGCGCTTGTGGTGGTTTGCTGCTTAAGTTGCTGAGCAAAGAGTGCCTGCAGTTCATGCATGTTTTGTATCAGTCCCGCTTGCTGGCAAGGGGCTAAAATATAGTGCACTTGCTCACTGCTGCAGGGCTGCGCGCTGCGTTGTAAATGCTGATGCAAATAAAGGGTGCTTTGCGTTATTGCCAGTAAGCTTAACAGGCCGTGTTGCTCCGCATGCTGCTGCACCGCTTGGATAAGCGGTAGGGCGTGCTCGAGTTTGTTTTGCAGCATATAAGTTTGTGCTAAATACAGTTGCTGAGTCGCCACGTTTTAGGGCCGTGTTTCTTCTACTGCTACGCATTTGCTGCGACATTAATCTCTCATACAACTGTCATCCTTTTGACATCTAGCCCGGCTAATCTGACTGCATCGTAATTAAACGCCTTGCTGAGGTTGTGCTATGAGTCAGTTTGAGTTGCAAGATGAGTTGAATCATCCACGTACGGAAACACCAGAGTTTACTCAGATGGCTGAGCGTGGCCTGTCGCGTCGTCGTTTTCTGGGTGCGACTGCTGCTTTAGGTGCGGTGACCTTTTTTAGTATGACGCCTGTCAGTCGATCGATTGCCGCAGCATTGTCGCCAACAGCTAGCTCTTTGCTGGGTTTTAAAGCTGTGCCTGCCAGTACTGCAGACACAGTTGTGGTGCCAGAGGGTTATCAAGTTGAGCGTTTGATCTCTTGGGGTGATCCCTTATTTACCGATGTTGCAGAGTTTTCGAATCAGCTACATAAGAATACTGCGGCCAATCAAAAGCGTCAGTTTGGTGACAATAACGATGGCATGAGTTTGTTCCCAGTAGATGAGCAGACCGCTATTTTAGCCGTCAACAATGAGTACACCAACTACGAATTGATGTTTGAGCATCAGGGCAAAAATATGACCGCAGCGGATGTGGGTTATGCTCAAGCGGCACACGGCGTATCAGTTATAACGTTAGCTAAAGCTAAAGAGGGTTGGCGCTTTGATAAAAATGGACGTTTTAATCGCCGCATTGATGCCAACACAGCGATGCGTATCAGTGGCCCCGCGCAAGGGCATGCTTTACTGCAAACGAACGCTGACCCAAAGGGTGAAGCGGCCTTAGGTACTTTTAATAATTGCGCTAATGGCATGACCCCTTGGGGCACCTATTTAACCTGTGAAGAAAACTTTAATGGTTATTTTGGTAGTGATGCACAGGTTGATATGAGCCCTGAGTTTTCACGTTACGGTATTGCCGCAGAGGATGCAGGCTACAGTTGGTATAAGTTTGATTCGCGTTTTGACCTGGCCAAAGAACCTAACGAGCCTAATCGCTTCGGTTGGGTAGTCGAAATTGATCCGCATAACCCAAATTCCACACCAGTCAAGCGTACAGCTTTAGGTCGTTTTAAGCATGAAAACGCAGAGTTGGTGATTGCTGAAGATGGTCGCGTGGTGGTGTATTTAGGGGACGATGAGCGCGGCGAACATATTTACCGGTTTGTCAGTCGTAATAAGTACAATCCTGTGGATCAAGCCGCAAATCGTGACTTGTTAGATGATGGCGAATTATTTGTTGCTAAGTTTAATGAGGATGGCAGTGGCGAGTGGCTCAGTTTAACGCATGGGCAAAACGGTTTAACCGCAGAAAATGGCTTTGCCAGTCAAGCCGATATCCTGATTCATGCGCGCTTGGCGGCGACGCAAGTAGGGGCAACAACGATGGACCGACCAGAGTGGGTTGCGGTGCATCCTCATGAACCAATGGTGTTTTGCACCTTAACCAATAATAAAAATCGTGGACTTAAAGATAATCAGCCTGTAGGTGGGCCTAATCCTCGTGCGGAAAATCACTATGGACAGATTGTGCGTTGGGTACCAACAGCAGGACAGCATACAGCTAAAGATTTCCAGTGGGATCTGTTTTTAATGGCGGGTAATCCAGATATACATGGAGGAACACCTTATGCAGGCTCTAGTAATATTACTACCGATAATATGTTTAACAGCCCTGATGGTATTGGTTTTGACCAAGCTGGACGTTTGTGGATTCAGTCGGATGGTAACTATTCAAATCAGGGTGATTTTGCTGGACAGGGCAATAACCAGATGCTCTGTGCGGATCCAAAAACAGGCGAGGTACGACGCTTCCTAACCGGCCCTGTGGCCTGTGAAATTACTGGTTTGGCTTTCACCCCAGATCAGAAAACTTTATTTGTCGGTGTGCAGCACCCAGGTGAAAAGCTTGTGGCATCACAGTTTCCGTTTGGCGGTAATTCAGTTCCACGCTCTAGTGTGATGGTTATTACGCGTGAAGATGGAGGCGTGATAGGTAGTTAACTATTCTAGCCCAGCTGTTAGTTGTGTCTTAGGTGGGTGTAAACCAGCTGGTTTGTTAGGTTAGCTAGTTATTCAGAGGTTCCTTTAATGTTGCACTAAAATATTTTTTGTAGTAGTTAATGCACGGTAATAAAAATACTAATATGGTGCTAAATAATGAAAAAAATAGTTGTGGGTTTATTGGGTATTTCCGCCTTAAGTGTTGGAGTGGCTTGCGCTGCACCAAAACCATATAGCAATTTTGTGGTTTTTGGAGATAGCCTAGTCGATGCCGGACAATTTCCAGACACGGTTATTCCTGGGCAAACAAAACGTTTTACGAATCGGACTGGGCCTAATTTTTTTGACACCCCTTATGGGCCTGTCTCGTCAATGCTCATTGGTGAGCGTTTGGGGATGAGTAGCACGCAGTTAGCGGGTTCTACTTCACCGGTGAATCAGGCGCAAGGACTTAAAGATGGCGATAACTGGGCAGTAGGAGGTTATCGAACTGATCAGATTTACGACTCCATTACTGCTGTTTCAGGCTCAGTAGTTGCTGATGGTGGTACAACTCTTAGGGTGCGCGATGGTTATTTGCCCAGTCTACAAGCCCAAGGCCAATCCATTGACCGCAATACATTATTTTATATCAGTGGCGGCGGTAACGACTTCTTGCAAGGTTTGATTTTAAGTCCTCAGCAAGCGGCTCGCTCTGCTGACCGTTTGGCTGCCAGTGTAACTGCCTTACAGGAAGCCGGTGGGCGTTATTTTATGGTGTGGATGCTGCCTGATATTGGTTTGACACCGCAAGTGTACGACACACCTTTGCAAGACTTTGTCTCTGATTTATCCACTGCATTTAATGCTCAGCTGGTACAACAGCTTTCAGATGTCAGTGCAGATGTCATAGTGTTAAATATTCCTAAACTGCTTAGTGAGGGACTACAAAATCCAGCACAGTTTGGTTTAGACGGTAATGAAAATTTAATTGGTACTTGTTTCAATGGTGATGGCTGCACGGAAAACTTAAAGTACGGGATTAATAGTGCGACAGCTGATCCGAGTAAGTTGTTATTTAATGACAGTGTGCACCCTACGATCACTGGGCAGCGCCTGATTGCAGATTACGGTTATTCCATCTTGGCTGCGCCGTGGGAGATAACTCTGCTGCCGGAGATGGCACGCAGCGCGCTCAACCATCATCAAAATAACTTAACAAACTATGCTCTCAATAGTCAGCCTGCTTGGCAGGCGAGCGGACAGTGGAGTAGCTATGCTTCAGCAAGCGGTGAGCGAACCAACTACCGTTCGCAATCAAGTGCTAGTAAAGGTGATAGTGATCATTATGCATTATCTTTCGGCGCTAGTTACCGGATCAACGAGCAGTGGCGGGCAGGGGTAGGTGTGAGCTTGCAAGAAAGCACACTTACCGCAGGAGTGGAAGATTCTAAGTATCAGCTCAATAGTTATCTACTGAGTCCTTTTATTCAATATAACCACCAAGCGTTTTGGGCTGATGCAAACCTAAGTGCAGGACGCTTAGATTATGATAGCTTACGGCGTAAAATGGCTTTGAATACTTCTAAGCGAACTGAAAAGGGTGATACTAAAGGTAGCGTGCTTGGTATTCATAGTCGGGTTGGTTATCAATTATTTTCTGCTCAGGAGCCTTTGCAGTTATCACCTTATGTTTCTATGAGTTATGCACGTTTTAAAGTAGACAACTATGCTGAGAAAGGGAGTCATTCAACTGCACTGACTTTTGCTGAGCAAAAGCGCACGTCTAAGCGTTTAGGTGCTGGGCTCCTCGCTAGCTACCAGCTAAGTGCCCCATTACGGCTGAGTGCAGAAGCGGGTTACGAGAAAGAGTTCAATAAAGATCAACAGCGGCTTGGCATGTCTCTTAATAGCGTTAACAGCATAGACTTTAAACTGAAAGGGTATAAACCAGACAGTTCTCTAGGAACGCTTGGTTTAGGGGCCGCTTATCAAATATCCGATGCTTTAACTGTACAGGGCAACTACAACTATATGCATGCCGACTCGGTGCGTCAGCATGCATTAGCTGTTGGGGTGAGCTTGAACTGGTAAGCCGATGAGTTTAATCCGGCAAGCGGTGCGTTAAGCGCCCTTGCCGTTAATCGCCCCAGCGTCCGGGAGAGTAAGAAAACACGGGTAGCGATAGTTGCCAGCGGATGGCGGCGAGGCGCAAAGCTAAGCCAAAGCTGAAGGAAGCAAGGGTATTGATGTCATCTGAGACCCCTTGCGACATTAACAATAAATACACAACTGCAACCACCATGGAGACGCTGGCATACAGCTCATGACGCAGCACTTGTGGTGTACGGTTGCACATAATATCGCGCAAAATACCGCCAAAAATACCTGTGGTAATCCCCGCCATAATGATTACTGGTGTTTCGTAACCCAGCTTAATCGCTACATTACAGCCAATAATAGTAAAAGCGACCAAGCCCATGGAGTCGAGAATCAAGAAAATCTGGTTGAGCTTATGCATAAAACGCGCCACTAGCATAGTTGCCAGGCCCGAGCCGATGGTGAGGTAAATATAGGGGGGATGCTGGGTCCAGGTGACTGGGTAGTTGCCCAGTAACATGTCGCGGACGGTGCCACCACCGAGCGCGGTGATAAAGGCAATTAGAGCAACACCGAATAAATCCATATTACGACGTCCAGCGGCTAAGGCACCGGACATGGCTTCGGCAGTAATGGCAATCACATAGATATAGGTAAGCACGCAGGACTCCTGCTGACAGTAACGCCTCTCCCTCTGTCCTGTGTACCTGAGAGTTTATGCAGCAGACCGCTGCTTGCCCCTTCGGTGGATTGCTTAAGGCAACCGCTCTCCAGTTGGCGAATCTAAGTTGTTTCGCAGTACATGAGCCTGAGCGTTTATGGGAGTTTGCGCCTTCGGCGGAGTCGGCTGTTGAGCCTGCCCTCTCTCCTGCGAGCGCACATTATACGGTTTATACGCAGATAGAAAAGCTAATTATGCAGTCTTTAGCATGGGCGCTAAGCTTGTTATCAACAGTTAGCCGAGTATTTTAATAAACAGCAGGGCTATCGAAGACGTAAGGGTAAATCTGTTCAGCCTCTGCGCGGTATCCAGTATCGGCTATATCACTACTAAACGACTCGACACTGAGCTTGCCTTCGATCCAGTAGGGTTGCCACATATCGCCCATGGCGACACCGCCTTCGCTGTGCACATAAACAATTTGGTTGGATGGCGGTGGTGGTACATGGATGCAGGCGCCAAAGTAGGGCACCAGTAAAAACTCCGTAATGCGGCTGTTATCGTCAATCACTAAGGGCACGATATAGCCGGGTAGCTTAACCTGCAGGCCATCCAACTCTGGCACTACGGGGGCGTTGGGGTGTTGCTGTTCTGCTGCTGGGCCGCTTTCGGCGGCGAGGATATCAGCCAATTGGTTGAGGTCGTGTAATGCTGACGGTGGTGGTAAGGGTGGCGCATCCGCAGGCACCATTTCTTCCCACTTTAGTGTGCGCAGCTCGCTGGCAAACGCCATATTAAAACTGCAGAGCAGCAGGGTGATCCAGAAGATTTTTCGCATGTTACATACGCCTAAAGTGAGAATAAATATTAGGTTATAAATTTTACAAACGTATATTTAGGCCATCGGCTAAAGACTGACGGTACGCGCGCCATGCGGGTACTGCGCCCATCAAGACCGCAGCGAGCAACACTGCACCGAGCAGTTGCCACTCGTAAAGACTTGGCGCGGCCAAGGGCAGGTACAAGCCGTAATAGCTTTGCAGCGGTGCTTGCGCTACAGCAATAGCCAAATAGAGCAAGGCCAGACCCAGAGCAAGCCCAGCTAACGTTAAGGTGAAAGCTTCAAGGATCAATAAGCCAGCAATGTGCCAAGGACGCGCACCCACTGAGCGTAAAATAGCCATTTCGCGGCGGCGCTCATTAAGGCTGGTAAGAATGGCGGTGAGCATGCCGATTAAGCCGGTCAGCACCACAAATAGCGAGACTATAAATAAAGCTTTTTCTGCGGTCCCCATCAGGCTCCACAGTTCTTGCAGGGCAACCCCAGGTAAAATAGCCAATAAAGGTTCACCGCGCCATTGGTTGATTTCTCGCTGCACGGCAAAGGTGGCTATTTTGCTGTTTAAGCCTAGCAATATAGCGGTGATTGCTTTTGGCTGTAAGTCCATCTGCAGGGCTTGTTCGGCGCTGATCTTACGGTTGCCATAAGCCGGCGCGCCATGTTGCCAGTCAATATGCAGAGCTTCCATGCCAGCTAGAGCAATATGTAGGGTACGATCCACAGGCGTGCCGGTGCGCTCGAGAATGCCCACGACTGTGAAGGGTTTATCATCATGTTTGACCAAGCTGATTGTTGCGACGCCATGGGCTAAAACAATTTCCTTGCCCAGTTGGTAATTTAACGCATCGGCGACTTCAGCGCCCAGCACCACTTCAAAAGGGGCTTGATCACTAAAAAAGCGGCCGTCGCGCAGTTTTAAGGGTTGTTTACGGCCGTACTGATAATGACTGAAGAAGTCTTCTGAGGTGCCCAGCACCCGGTAGCCGTGATGGGAGTCGCCCAATGACATGGGCACAGCCCACTTAACCTGTGGATGCTGGGCAAAGTGTTCAAAGCTGCTCCAGCGGATATTATTGGTGGCATTACCAATGCGAAATACGGAGTACAGCAACAAGTTCACCGAGCCTGAGCGTGCGCCAACAATTAAGTCAGTGGAGCTAATAGTGCTGGCAAAGCTGGCGCGGGTTTCGGTGCGCACCCGCTCTACAGCCAGGAGTAAGGTAATGGACAGAGCGATAGCAAAAATGGTCAGTAAAGCGGTAAAGCGGCGGTTATTTAAGCTGCGCAAGGCAATACGAAGCAAATGCACTTTAAAACTCCTGCTTGCGGGTGGCACGGTTGAGCTGATTGAGGTCGAGGCTGCGATCAAATAAAGGTGCTAAGGATTGGTCATGGCTGACAAATAATAAGCTTGCGCCTGCCGCTTGGCACTCGGCAAATAGCAGCTGCAAAAAGCTCTCACGGCTGTCGGCGTCGAGGGCTGAGGTGGGTTCGTCGGCAATCACCAGCTTAGGTTGGCCGATCAAGGCACGAGCTGCCGCGACTCTTTGTTGCTGACCGATGGACAGTTCACCAGCTAGTTGCTGTTGTAGATCAGTGGGCAGTCCCAGTTGTTTAAGTAAGGCGTGCGCGGCGGCTTGGGTTGAGCCATGACGCTCGATTGCGCGCTGCTGGCGCAGTTTCGAAAACTGGCAGGGCAAAAGTACATTATCGGTGACCGATAAGAACGGCAGTAAATTAAATTGCTGAAAAATAAAGCCACTGTGGTCAGCCCGGAAACGGTCGCGGGCGCTGGAGCTGAGCAAGCTTAAGTCTTGCCCCAGTAAGTGGATACTGCCACTTTGTGCTAAATGAACGCCGCCCAGCAAGCCTAACAAGGTGGTTTTGCCGCTACCCGATGGGCCTTTCAAAAATAGACTTTGTTCGGGCTCTAGGCGAAAGGTGTCGATATCAAGCAGGGTGGCTTGTTTGGGCCAGGCAAAACGTAAGTTTTGCAGCTCAATAATGGGCGGGATACTGCGCATGGATAATCTCGATTACAAATAAACTCAAAGCCTGCCTAGCTAAGACCAGTGCAGGCGCCGTTTAGTTTACCAACTTAGTAAGGGGTTGTTGGCTGTTAGCTCAGAGCCTTGTTGGGCTTGCGCGCTAATCAGTTGCACATTGATTTTTTCTGTCAGCGGAAAGGCCTTAAAGAAACCTGTGAGCTCCATGCTGCGAAGCTTAGTGGGGTTTGTGCACTTATAGCTGTAGTTCACGATAATATCGCTGTGTTGGTGCTGGGTTGCATCTGTGGAATGTTGTTCTTCATGGTTTAAGTCAGTGAGGTCATTGTCAATGTCTAGTGCACTTAAACTGCATCCAGCACTTTGCGGCAGAACAAAGAGCAACTGCTCATTTTTGAGACTACGCTCTGCAGTAATGACCGCGTGTTGGTCAGCAGCACTGTGTGGCTTATATTCAAAACCAATGATATTCATGGCCGGACTGGCCAGTTGCAGAGCCAGTTGCTGATTTTCAATGGCTATATTAAGCGTTGCAACACCGTGTACATGGGCTGCCAAACTGTGCTCATGCTCATGCTCATGCTCATGCTCATGCTCATGCCCATGCTCATGGGCAACGAGGCTGAAGGATGCCAAAGTTAGGATCAAAGAGGGCAGTAAGTAGCGACTAGGCATAGGTGACTCCAAAGTTATAAAAGATGAATGTTATACTATAACTTTACAGTTGTGCCCTATAGATAAGCAAGTCATAAAATGCCTTGATGGTGTAAGTTAGGGAGGCAGAGTCAAATATAATTGAAAATTCTTATATTTTTTCTATCGCTAGGTGCACCTGCACTGCTAAAGTCAGGTGGTTTTGAACTATGACCGTGCGTGCGCGGTTTGCTGAGGCCTTATTATGTCCCAAACTCTTAGTGCGTTTTTATCCCATATAAAACAACGTGACCCGGATCAGCCAGAATTCCATCAAGCGGTCGAAGAAGTACTGCGAACCCTGTGGCCTTTCTTGGAAGAAAACCCGCGTTACATGCACGCAGGCATTATTGAGCGCATGGTTGAGCCTGAGCGGGTGATTTTATTCCGAGTGCCTTGGGTCGATGATGCCGGCAAAGTGCATGTCAATCGTGGCTACCGTATCCAAATGAATAGCGCTATTGGCCCTTACAAAGGTGGCTTACGCTTTCATCCGTCAGTTAACCTGGGTGTTTTAAAGTTCTTAGCTTTTGAGCAAGTATTTAAAAACTCTTTAACTTCTTTGCCCATGGGCGGCGGTAAAGGTGGCTCGGATTTTGACCCCAAGGGTAAAACTGATAATGAAGTGATGCGTTTCTGTCAGTCGTTTATGACCGAGCTGTTCCGCCATATTGGTCACCACCTCGATGTGCCCGCCGGTGATATTGGTGTAGGCGCCCGTGAAATTGGTTATATGTTTGGTCAATATAAGCGCTTGGCCAATGAGTTTACCTCGGTGTTAACCGGTAAAGGAATGACCTATGGCGGCAGCTTAATTCGCCCGGAAGCGACCGGTTATGGATGTGTCTACTTTGCTGAAGAAATGTTGAAAAGCGTGAAACGTCGCTTCGAAGGCCAGCGAGTATCGATTTCTGGCTCGGGTAATGTAGCTCAGTACGCTGCACAAAAAGTGATTGAGCTGGGCGGCAAGGTTATTTCTTTGTCTGATTCGGGCGGTACCCTGTACATCGAAGACGGCATGAACGGTGAGCATTGGCATTACCTGATGGACTTGAAAAATGTCCGTCGCGGGCGCTTACAAGAAATGGCTGAGCATTTTGCTTTAGAGTTTTTGCCGGGGCAACGTCCGTGGGCGCTCAAGTGTGACATCGCTTTACCCTGTGCGACGCAAAATGAGCTGGATATTGACGATGCCCGCACCTTGATTAAAAACGGTTGTATCTGTGTTGCCGAAGGCGCGAATATGCCTTCCACACTGGATGCTGTTGATCTGTTTATTGAGCAGGGGATTTTGTACGCACCAGGTAAGGCATCTAACGCCGGCGGGGTGGCAGTCAGTGGTTTAGAAATGAGCCAAAACGCCATGCGTCTATTGTGGACGGACGGTGAGGTTGACGCCAAACTGCACAGTATCATGCAACAAATTCACAGTGCCTGTGTTAATTACGGCATGGAAAATGGACGTGTGAACTATGTTAAAGGCGCCAATATCGCGGGCTTTGTCAAAGTGGCTGACGCCATGCTGGCACAAGGCATCGTGTAACAGTTAAAGCGCCAGTAACACGCTAGCTAAAATGCCCTGTCGAGTGATCGCAGGGCATTTTTGTCGAGTTATCTATCTGCTCTAGAGTTGATAGAAATCAGCGCTTTAGGTCTAGATAGCTCTATACTGTTAACTTGAATGCTACATTTACTGTATGTGTGTATTTTGAGGAGAAGTTGTCATGGCAGAATTAGCACCACGTGCGCGCTTGGAAGCGCTACTCGCAGAGTACAGCACACGCGCTGCAGCAATTGAGCGCGACTTATCTCGCGAGCATGCACAAAGTTTTTCTGAGCAAGCCACCGAGCGGCAAAACGATATGGTACTGCAAGGTTTGCTGGCCGATGCGCGCACCAGTGTAAAAGAAGTACAGCACGCCATAGAGCGCTTAGAGGCCGGTACTTACGGTGAGTGTACAGCCTGTGGTGAGTCAATTAATCAGGCCCGCCTTGAGGCTTTACCCGCTGCGCAGCTATGCATTAATTGCGCAGATTAAGCTGTACAGCTGTCTTGCTGGACTCTGTATAAGTGATAAGTATTTGCTGATTTTACCAACTCCATGTGCATAGTCCTTATTGACGGCTGCGCATATGGAGTGGAGTAGGCAGTGCAGAAGCTTAAATACCTCTCGCAAACCCCCAGAGTAATTCCTTTCTTTCTACAACAACCTTGCAGAAAGGTAGCAAGCAAGGCCAGAATGCCCCGTTCACTTCGCGGCTTGGCCGCTAGCTGCAAGGATTTCTAATGCCCGATTCAAATATAACTGCTCAGCGCTTATTACCAGAACAACTGACTCGCACCTTTAATGGCCACTTTAATTTTACCAGTACGGCAGAGTTGGAGCCGTTAAGCGGAGTGCTTGGACAAGAGCGGGCTCTTGAAGCCTTACAGTTTGGCATCGCTATGCAACGCCCTGGTTATAATGTGTTCATTATGGGTGAGTCGGGAACGGGGCGCTTTTCTTACGCGCGTCGTTACCTCACCGAGCAAGCTAAGCTGCGTTCAACTCCATCAGATTGGCTGTATGTAAATCACTTTACTGAGATGCGTGAGCCCCATGCTTTGCAGCTGCCACCGGGCGAGGGCAGTCGTTTTTGTGCAGATATCAGCACCTTGCTGGATAACTTGCTGGCAACTTTCCCTGCAGTATTTGAAACCCCTGCTTGGCAGCAAAAGAAAAGCGCCATTGATCGTGCGTTTAATCGCCGCTATGACCAAGCCCTGGATGTGGTTGAAAAGATAGCGCTGGAAAAAAATATTGCCTTGTACCGCGACAGCGTCAACATCGCTTTTACCCCGATGTTTGAAGGCAAGGCCTTGGATGAGACCGAGTTTGCCCAGCGCCCAGAGACTGAGCGTGAGCAATTTCATGCTGATATTGCCGTACTTGAAGAACACCTCAACAAAGAACTGTCCAGCTTACCTTTGTGGAAACGCGAGTCGAGCAATCAACTGCGTGAGCTGAACGAAGAAACTATTGCACAAGCACTAGAGCCATTATTGGCACCTTTAACGCAGAAGTACGCCGAGCATCCCTGTGTGGTTGCCTATTTAGCTGCCATGCAGGTCAACTTACTGAAAACCGTGGTTGAGCAGTTGGTTGATGAAGAACACAGTGATGCCATTGCGCGCAAGTTATTGGAAGAACAGTACAGTCCCAATTTAGTGGTTGGGCATGAGCCTGATGAAGGCGCACCAGTGGTGTTTGAATCGCACCCCACTTACGATAATTTATTTGGCCGTATTGAATACAGCACTGATCAGGGCGTGTTGTATACCAGTTATCGACAGCTGCGCTCTGGGGCCTTGCATCGTGCCAATGGCGGCTATTTGATTTTAGAGGCAGAGAAACTGCTGTCTGAGCCTTTCGTTTGGGAAGCGCTGAAGCGAGCTTTGCATTCACGCCAATTAAAAATGGAATCGCCCTTAGTGGAACTGGGCCGCGTAGCCGCTGCCACCTTGATTCCGCAAGTGATTCCCTTGCAGGTTAAGGTGGTGGTGATTGGTTCGCGTGAGCTGTATTACGCGCTACAGGAGCTTGATCCAGACTTTCAAGAAATGTTTCGTTTGTTGGTCGACTTCGATGAGGACATTGTTCTGACCGAGGAGACTTTGCCGCAATTCGCACAACTCTTACGTGCGCGTACCAGCGAAGAAGGTATGGCGCCCTTAACTGCCGCGGCGGTACAACAGCTGGCCCGTTACAGCGCCCGCTTAGCCGAACATAAAGAGCGTATTTCAGCCAGCCTAGCGGATTTATTTCAAGTGGTGAGCGAGGCCGATTTTATGCGCAGCAGTGCTGGCGCTGAGCTGACTGACGCTGAGCATATTGAACAGGCCATTGCCGCGCGAATTGCCCGTACAGGACGTGTCTCAGCACGGATTATGGATGACATGTTGTCGGGGGTGATCCTAATTGATACCGAGGGCGCGGCAGTCGGTAAATGCAACGGCCTGACTGTCTTGGCCGTGGGCGACTCTGTATTTGGGGTGCCAGCACGCATCTCAGCTTCAGTGTATCCCGGCGGCAGCGGCATCGTAGATATTGAGCGGGAAGTGAGCTTAGGACAGTCCATTCACTCTAAAGGCATGATGATTGTCACCGGTTACCTGGGCAGCCGTTATGCGCAGGAGTTTCCTTTAGCCATCTCTGCCAGTATTGCGCTTGAGCAGTCATACGGTTATGTGGATGGTGATAGCGCCTCATTGGGCGAAGTCTGCGCACTGATTTCAGCTTTATCCCGCACCCCCTTAAAGCAGTCATTTGCTATTACCGGCTCGATTAACCAGTTTGGTGAAGTGCAAGCTGTGGGTGGCGTGAATGAGAAGATTGAAGGCTTTTTCCACCTGTGCCAGGCCCGTGGCTTAAGCGGCGAGCAAGGGGTAATTATCCCCAAATCCAATGTGATTAATTTATTGCTT
Source organism: Denitrificimonas caeni (assembly GCF_027498055.1). Classification (GTDB taxonomy): domain Bacteria; phylum Pseudomonadota; class Gammaproteobacteria; order Pseudomonadales; family Pseudomonadaceae; genus Denitrificimonas. Next base: position 37,929 of record NZ_CP114976.1, on the reverse strand, counting down.
AATGAAGCTGTAGTCAGTGCAGTTAGCGCGGGCAAGTTTCATATCTATACCGTCGGCCATGTGGATCAGGCGCTGAGCTTGCTCAGTGGTGCTGAGGCGGGTTGTCTAGATGCTGAAGACAAGTTCCCCGAAGGCTCGATTAATGCGCAAGTCGTCGAGCGCTTACGCAGTATTGCTGAGCTTAACTTACCCAGTGATGATGCCAAGATAGAAACTCACGAGTAGGTTAACTGTAGATAGGTACACAGAGTTATCCACAGGCTGTGCTTTGCCTTGGCAGCCTGCAAGAGGTTTTTGTTTTAATTAATCCGTTTGAAATCAATGGTTTACTGTGTTTTTGCAAGGCTTTTAATCAACAAGTAAAACCTTGCACAGACTGCTCACAGAGTTATCCACAGAGGCTGGTGAGGCGTTATACCGCAGTTGACCGGCGTCTAAGGTTCGCTTTAGAGGTTTGGAAAGCCTAATATCCGTTTGTTTGACTATTTATAAAATATTGGTGTGAAGGAGTGTATGACCTATGACGGCAACAGCGTTTCGTTCTGAACATGATTTATTAGGCTCTTTGCCAGTCCCCAAAGATGCGTATTACGGCATTCAGACGCTGCGGGCCATGCATAACTTTAACCTCAGCGGTGTGCCGTTATCGCATTACCCTAATTTTGTTAGCGCGCTGGCGATGGTTAAGCAGGCCGCAGCAGATGCCAACCATCAGCTGGGTTATTTAAGTGATAACAAGCATGCAGCGATCTCCAGTGCTTGCACGCAGTTGATTGAGGGCAAGCATCATGATCAGTTTATTGTCGATATGATTCAAGGTGGTGCCGGCACTTCAACCAACATGAATGCCAACGAAGTGATTGCCAACTTAGCTTTAGAGACCATGGGCAAAGAGAAGGGTGAATACAGTTTTTTACACCCCAATAATGATGTGAACATGGCGCAGTCCACTAATGATGCGTATCCAACGGCAATTCGTGTGGGTTTATTATTAGGGCATAACGATTTGCTGTTGAGTTTGGAACGTTTGATTGATGCGTTTTCGGCGAAGGGCGATGAGTTTTCCCATGTGTTGAAAATGGGCCGCACCCAGCTACAAGACGCAGTGCCAATGACGCTTGGTCAAGAGTTTAAAGCTTTTGCCGTTAACCTGGCGCAAGACTTAACCCGTTTAAAAAGCCTTGCTAATGATTTGTTTGCTTCAGTGAACCTGGGCGGCACCGCTATTGGAACTGGGATTAATGCTGACCCTCGTTATCAAGGAATTGCCGTTGAGCGCTTAGCTGCTATTTGTGGCTATCCAATTCAGGCCGCTCCTAACTTGATTGAAGCCACTTCCGATATGGGCTCTTTTGTGCTGTTTTCTGGGATGCTTAAGCGCACTGCGGTCAAACTATCAAAGATCTGTAATGACCTGCGCTTGTTGTCCAGTGGTCCTCGTACCGGCATTAATGAAATTAACCTGCCAGCCCGCCAACCTGGCAGCTCAATTATGCCGGGTAAGGTGAATCCAGTGATTCCAGAGGCCGTCAGCCAAGTGGCTTACGAGGTGATTGGTAATGACTTGTCACTGACTCTCGCTGCTGAGGCCGGACAGTTGCAGCTCAATGTGATGGAGCCTTTGATTGCTTGGAAAATGTTTGACTCCATACGCTTGTTGCGCCGCGCGATGGATATGTTGCGTGAGCATTGCGTCGTGGATATTAGCGCCAACGAAGAGCGTTGTCGGAGCCTGATGGAGAACTCCATTGGTTTAATTACCGCGCTCAATCCTTACATTGGTTATGACAATGCGACCCGAATTGCCAAGCTTGCCTTGGAAAGTGGGCGAGGGGTGCTGGAGTTGGTGCGTGAGGAGCAGCTACTGGATGATGACTTACTGGCTGATATTTTACGCCCTGAGCATATGATTGCTCCGCGTTTAGTACCGCTAAAAGAGTAGCTTCGCTGTGTTTGCGCAAGGCTAAGTATGTGTTTTAGCCTTGCGTAAAATACTGCAGAAATGGGCAGTGCTTGAGTTAGCCCTTGGCTTTACGTAGCACGACAAATAGGCCGAAAATCAGCATAGCAATAAAGCTGAGCATGCTTAACTCGGCAATGTTGAGTCCCAGTAGCGTCCAGTTTACTTCTGCACAATCAGCGGTGCCGTGCAGCATTTTGCTGATGATTTCCTGCAGCGGAAAGGCTTCCAGCATAAACTCAAATGGTGGCAGACATGCTGGGAGCTGGTCTTCCGGTAAGCCTTGTAGCCAGATTTGCCGCCCTGCAGTGGCGATACCAAAACCAGCGGCAAGCATGGCTAATAGCCCGTAGATGCGTTGCCCAAGACGGGCTGGATTGTGCACGGTGGCCAGTAAACAGACTACAGCAAACAGCAACACTGCAAAACGCTGCACATGGCAAAGTGGGCAAGGAACTAAACCGACGCTGTGCTCAAGATATAGAGCAAAGCCGATAATTGCTGCACAGCCTAAAAATGCCAATAAAAATAATAATCGGGTGGCTGGTAGTTGCATTAAAACTCCTAGGCATAGGGGCACGCCCGCGACTGAGAAATAAGGGTCTGCATACCTCAGTTATGAATTGGAGGATGCAAATAAAAACAGCGTGTAAGCTGCTGGTTAAGCTGACACGCTGCCTGTTTTTGCCAGTATAACGACTATGCTGGGTCTTTTTGTAGTAGCGGTTGCGGTAGCGCGGGTAAAGATTGCTCTAGGAGCTGAAAACTTTCCGCAAACAACTGATTACTGCGCTGGCTATCACCAAGATGACTGAGTAAGCGGGCCAGCTCTGCGCAAGTATGGGCCTGACGCTTGAGGCGTAAACTGCTTTCAAAATAGTCACGGGCCTTACCCCAGAGTTGGTTGCGTAAGCTTAAACGTCCTAAGGCACGCAATAAGATTGGGTTTTGCGGTTCTTGTTTGAGCCAGCTTTCAGCCAATTTAAGTTGCCGTGCGCCATCTTGTGCTTGGGTGCGGCCATAAAGCTCGATGAGGTCATCATTTAAGTTATTTTTAAGCGTGTGGCGCAGCAGTGACTCGGCTTGCTCATGGGCGTTAAGACGCAGCAGCTCAGTGCAGTAGGCTGCGACTAACTGCGGATCAAGTTTGAGCTTGCTAGAGAGCTTGTGCCAAGCTTGATCAAGGGCCTTGAGAGCATGTAGGGCATCTTGGCTATTGTCGCTGTGTGAGGCGTCTGCGAGGCGGCCTGACCAAGCTTGATACTCAATGTTTTGCAGTTGCTGGCTGTTTAAACGTTTGCATTTGCGCAAGGCGGGCAGCAGGGCAATCAGTGCTGACCACTCTTGGCGCTGACGCAATAGCGCTTGCAAGCGTAGCAGTACTTCTGGATGTTCAGGATGCAATTCATGCATGGCTTGTAGGGTGTCTTGTGCACCGGCATCGTCACCGCGCTGCAGTTGTAAATCTGCATGGGATAAAGCAATTGCAACTTCTGCCGCAGGTTGCTTGATTAACGCTTGCTCTAGCAACTGGTCGGCTTCGTCGCTGTAACCTAGTTTTTCTGCCGCATTGGCTGCACCTAACAAGTACACCAAAGGTTTGCTTTCCCCTTGTGCTGCTCGGCGCAGGTGGCGCAAGGCGTCTTTCCATTGGCCTTGGGCAAGATCAAGCATGCCTTGCTCGGATGCCAGGCGGACACGGCGCTTTTGATTGCGTTGTGACCACGGGTTGATCAGCCCAGTTGACACTAACAGCATTTTAATTAGCGTGCGTAAGCCGTATAGCACGGCAAAAAGTCCAGCGAGGACGGCTAAAAATAACCAGAGGCTGGACTCATAGCGAAATGATTTCCAGGAAATCAGCACGTAACCGGTGTGCTCAGCGATAAACATGCCCAGTGCAGCAGCAGCGGCGACTACTAGCAATAAGATGAGATAGGTGCGCTTCATAATTACTTAGACTCCTCTGCACTAGCTTCTTGCGGGGCTGAGCGGGTGTCGATATAAGCTTCTAAGGTGATAAGGGCAGCGTTTAAATCGGGCAGTTCTTGGCTCACTTTTTGTTCTTTTAGCTCGCCAATCTGCTCTCTTAGACTGCTAACGTTAGGATCTTTTGGGCTAAAGTGCGCATCAAGAATGGCTAAAGCCTGTTGCAAGGCTTGTTGGTAAACCTCTGTGGCGCCGTTGAGTGCGGCCCATTGGGCTTGTTCGATCGATAAGCCCAAAGCTAAACGTACTTGCGTTAGGCTTTGTCCTGCGAGTAGGGGCTGTACTTGTTCGTCAGCATTAAAGTCGATACGCACATAACGTGAAATTTTCTCCCACCACTCGGCCCAGCGACTAGGGCCATCACCTTGCGCGGTTGCTGCGTGCTGGCCTTGGCTCTGGATAAACTCTGGGGCTAAGTGGGTGAGCAAATTGGCTTGTTGGTATAAAGCGCCTAAGCGCACAAATAAACCGGTCCGATCTAGGCCACCAGTGCTTTTTAAAGCAGTGATACTGCGAGCTAATTGCTCACGGGCAGCAAAAGCTGCTGGATCGTTTTGCTCCATTAAAATTTGGTCAGCGGCTTCTAATAGAAAGCGCGCGCTATTGGTGTCGTGTAATGCGCTTAAACGTAAGCTGGCCATGCGCAGTAAGTGTTCTGCTTCCGCTAGACGCCAGTCTTGGCGGCTGGCACCTAAAATGGTTTCTAAGCGCTGAGACAATTGTTGCTGCTCGGCTTGGACGTGAGCTAAGAGTTCGCGACCCTGCTGCAGTTGGTTTGCCGTTGGCATTTGCGCAAGGGTTTTGCTCAGTTGCTGTTCGCGCTCAGTTAAGTCTGTGGTTTGCGCAGTCATATTGGCTAACTGCTGTTGCTGTTGTGCGCTATACTCACCGGCGGTTTGCACTTGCAGCACGCTCCAGCCACCGGCCGCCAATCCGCCCAAACCAAAAACTAAGGCTAGAATAACTAAGCCTTTGCCGGGCGCAGCTGCGTTTGCTGGCGTTGGTTTGCTGGCTGCCTTGGCGCTGCTGTTGTGCTCGCTAGACTGCTTAGCTTGCGCAGCGCTGGGGTTATTAGCTGATTTGGCAGTATTTTCGACTGCATCCGCTTTGACTTCCGACTTATCTGAGGGTTTGGTCATAACTGAGTCCTTATGCTGATGGTGCGGGTTGCGCGGCGAGAGCGTTTAATAACGCTTGATTATTCGCGCCACGGCAATCAATAACATGCTGCGCACCTAGGTCTTGGGCGATTTTAGCGACGCGCGGACTGGGCACAAAGAGTGCTAAAGCAGCCAGTTGAGGCCACTTATTACCAGCCAGTTCAATTAAATGGCGTAATCCTTGTTCGCTACTGACCACCAGACCATTGAGTTGTTCTTGTTGGATACGAGTAACTAAGGTATCTGTAGGATAAACCGGTAAGCGTCGGCGATAAAGCGGTAAAAAATCCACCTGAACGCCGCGCTGTTGCAATTGTTCGGAAAGAAAGTTGCGGCCCACATCAGCACGCAGCACTAAAACTCGAGGATTAGGGGTATCTAAGGTTTCTAAAAACTTAGGTAGGGCTAATAAAGCCTCACTGTCATCCCCTTGTTCTGGCCAGCTGACCGCTAAGCCATACTCCGCCAGAATTTGCCCAGTGCCGGCACCCACACTAAACCAATGTTGCTGCACGGGTGGTTGCGGCCAATACTGATCAACGCGCTGCAAGCCTAGGTTGGCAGCGGGTTTGCTGACGACAATCACTGCGCAGTATTGGTCAAGATTGAGCATTAAGCTGCGCTGCGCAGGGGTTTCTGGCAGCGCTTGGATTTCTAGCAAAGGTAAACTGCTGCTGTAAATCTGTTGTTCAGCCAACAGCTTAGCCAGTACCGCGCTATCCTCTGTTGGCCGCGTAATCAACAAACGCCATTGCTTCACTGGACTGGCGTCTCTTCAGCGTAGAGCACCGCCAGAATTTCGCCGGCCCCCTGAGCTAAAAGATCTTCTGCAACAGCAACACCTAAGGCTTCAGCTTCACTTTTATGGGCGCGTCGCTCGGCATAGAGTAAAACTGATGCGTCGGGTTGGCCGACAAAACCGCGCAGCCACAACTCATCACCTTCTAAAACCGCATAGCATGCGATAGGCACTTGGCAGCCACCGTTGAGGTGCCTGTTGAGTGCGCGTTCGGCAGTGACGCGGTAGGCGGTGTCGGCATGGTGTAAAGGCTTAAGCAGTTCATGAATGGCCTTGTCCGCACTGCGGCACTCAATGCCAACAGCACCTTGACCACCGGACGGTAAATTGCTGCTGACATCAAGGCTGCTGCGAATACGATCAGCAAAACCTAAACGTAATAAACCTGCGGCAGCGAGAATAATTGCATCGTACTCGCCAGCATCGAGCTTGGCTAAGCGAGTATTAACGTTGCCGCGGAGAAAATTCACCACGAGGTCTGGGCGCTGGGCTAAAATTTGCGCTTGGCGGCGCAGACTAGAAGTACCGACGATACTGCCCTCCGGCAGCTCAGCGAGGTTGTTGTACTTGTTGGAAACAAAGGCGTCGCGTGGATCTTCGCGCTCACAGACGCAGTACAAACCCAAACCTTCAGGAAACTCCATAGGCACATCTTTCATCGAGTGCACGGCAATGTCGGCTGTTTTTGACATCAGGGCGCTTTGTAGCTCTTTTACGAACAGGCCTTTACCGCCAATCTTAGCTAAGGGTGAGTCCAGCAGTTGGTCGCCACGGCTGACCATCGGCACTAAAGTGACGCTGAGCTGAGGGTGAGCTGCCTCAAGTTCAGCTTTCACAAACTCTGCTTGCCAAAGTGCTAGGGCGCTTTTACGGGTGGCAATACGCAGTTCGGTAATAGGTTCTTGGCTCAAAGACATAATTATGATCCACAGTTATAAATGTTTATCAGTGGATGATAGCAGGCACAGACTCGGCTTGCCTCATGCCAGGTGGCAAGATTTTAGCGCATTAAAGTTTATCCATAAGCTTGCGTACTGCTGCAACATGGCGGCGGCTCACCGTTAATGCCTCGTCAATATCACGCAAATGCAGTTCGTAATGGCCTTGTGCAGTGCGTTGCAAGCGCTCGATATGCTTACGGCTGACAAGGGCGTTGCGGTGAATGCGAACAAAGCGTTCGCCAAATTCTTCCTCTAAGGATTTAAGTGACTCATCAAGTAAAGTTTCGCCGTGTATGTGGCGTAAAGTCACATATTTGTTATCGGCTAAGAAATGTATCACATGCTCAATGGGAATGAGCTCGATGCCTTTGTGGGTGCGGGCGCTGAGGTGTGTCCGTTCTGTATTGTTGGTTTTCGGCGCGCGGGCTAGAGCGGCTAACTGCATAGGGTTGAGGCGCTGGGCTTTTTCTAAAGCTGTTTGCAGCTGTTCCACGCGCACCGGTTTTACCAAGTAATCAATAGCGCTAACGGCAAAGGCTTGTAGGGCAAACTCATCATGGGCAGTGCAAAAAATGACTGCTGGCGCATGGGGTTGCTCGCACAGCTGCGCGGCGACTTGTAAACCATCCAGCCCCGGCATAGCAATATCGAGCAGCAAAACATCGGGCTGCAAGCTGTCCACCAACTGTAGTGCTTGGTGACCATTCTCGGCGCACGGTTGTAACAGAGTAAAGTGCGGTATTTGTTCTACTAAGCGCGCTAAACGTTCGCGCGCTAGAGGTTCATCATCAGCGATTAATACTTTCATCTGGTTTAGGCACCTGCGCTGCGGGTCGAGAGCATGGGTAGCTCAGACTGGTAGTGTAACGATCAAGTTGTTGTTGTATAGATAAACGTGCTGTGGGGCCAAACAGTGCTTTTAAACGCGCTTCAATATTGTTCAAGGCTAAGCGTGTACCCCGGGGGTTACTGATGCTGTCGCCGGGCATAAAGGGGTTGCTCACTTGCAGTTTAAAAACACCTTGCGAATAGTGTGCGCTAACCTCAATAGTGCCCCCTTGAATACTGGGTTGAATACCATAAATCACTGAGTTTTCTAATAACGGCTGCACCGTTAAGTGAGGTATCGGCAAGTCAGCGGGCACAGTGTCAACGTCCCACAGCATATGTAGACGCTTGCCCAGTCGATATTGTTCAATTGAGATGTATTGTTTGGCTAAGGTGAGTTCGTTACGCCATGTGGATAAGGTGTTGGGTTGGGCTAAGCTGGCGCGAAATAAATCAGATAAATCCAGCACCGCGTGCTCGGCTTTCTCAGGGTTGGAAGCAATTAAGCTGGCAATGCTGTTGAGGCTATTGAATAAAAAGTGCGGATGAATACGTGCTTGTAGGGCTTGCAAGCGTGCTTGTAGCTCTGCTTGTTGCTGCCGCCGCCACTGACCTTGCAGGTAAAAGTAGCGCAGCAGCAAAGCGCACATAATTAAGCTAATGAGAGCATGGCGGATATATAAGTGACCGCGGGCTTCGCCTGAGAGCTCTTCGGTGAGATAAAAATGCTCGGCAATGGCTGTGCATAACAGAGTTAAAAAAAGCACTAAGGCGCAAATAATTAACACTGCACTGCTGGCCGACAGGCGTGCTAAATAGGGGCGGGCGCGGCAAATGCCAGCGGCGGATAATAAAACAATCCACTGCACAAATAACGAGGTTAAAGCTAAACGCATCCAGTCAAGGCCGATCACCATAGGTTCGGCTAAGACCAAAACGAGAACCAGTAGCTCCGCCAATAGAATAAGGCCCAGTAGGGCTTCTGCTTGGCAGAGTTCAGGCACAAAGAAATCGTCAGCGGTACTCGCAGGTGGTTTTAGGTTTGTCATAACAGCAGTGTTACCCGTAGCAGTTGTGCGCGGCAAGTATTGTTCAGCATAAAACAATAAAGTGTGAGCCAGTAGTGCTTCAGCCACAGCGCGCTACTTCGGCAGCATTCTCTGCGTTACTGGCAGTGCGTAAACGGCCCTGACGGTTAAGGATCAGTTGCCAACTGATTTTTTGCTTATGGCAACTGTAAAAACGGCCATTGCCCGTGGGGCTAATGCCATTGCTATAAAACTGAATTCTTGGCTGAAAGCCGCTCCAATGCAAGCGGCGGCGATCGGTGTTGAGTTGCGTCACCGCAACCGGTGTTGTTTGTTCTAGTTCCCGTAGCAGCCAGCCTTGCGACCAATCGGCATTGCACGATATGCCATCTTGGCTGCCGCACAATTCCACTCGCACGCGGTGCGTGACCGCATGGCTTCTGGCCTGATTAACCGCACGCGCAATTTGATTATATAGCGCTTGCTGTTGATTGCGCTCCAAAAAGTCTTGCAAGGCCGGCACTGCAAGCTGCGCTAATATAGCCAGCAAAGCGAGCACAATAAATATTTCCACTAAGGTAAACGCGCGTTGAGAGTACATAAGTAAACAGCCTCCGTGCTGTGTTGTATTCGTCCATGCCTATTTAAAGTTGTAGCCTAGTAATAGGGTGCTGGCAAATGCTTGACGGATAAGGTTGAGCTATATACTTTGCAATTAGGTAAAGTATTGTGCTGGTTGAATTAAAGAGGGTGAGAAAATGACTGAATCAATTGTTGTTCCTTGCGCACACTGCGCCACACTAAACCGTATTCCTAACGATAAGCGTGTAGCACAGCCGCAGTGCGGTTCTTGTAAAAAACAGATTTTTATCGACGCTGTATTTGATTTAGATAGCGCAACATTCCGTCAGCAAAGTAAAGGCGATGTGCCCTTGTTAGTTGATGTGTGGGCCAGTTGGTGTGGGCCGTGCCGCCAGTTTGCGCCAATCTTTAGTGAGGCTGCAAAACAGCTGAGCACCCAGTGCCGTTTTGGCAAACTAGACAGTGAAGCGCATCCGGCCCTCTCCGGTGAGTTGGGGGTGCGCTCCATCCCAAGTTTGATTTTGTTTCGTAACGGTAAAGAAATTGCTAGGCAGAGCGGCGCCTTACCTCTAGTTCGGCTGCTGGACTGGCTAAAACATAATGGGGTAGATAATTAATTAGGGGACGGCATAAGCCAGTGTCATCCTGTTATTATGTAGGCATCTTTTATTGTTTAGCTGGGCAGATTAAATGAGTAACGAGAAAACCAATCAGTCATGGGGTGGCCGTTTTAGCGAGCCGGTGGATGCATTTGTCGCGCGTTTTACTGCGTCAGTGGACTTTGATCAGCGTCTATATCGCCATGACATTATGGGCTCCATTGCCCACGCGACGATGCTGGCTAAAGTTGGCGTATTAACCAACGACGAGCGCGACACGGTGATTGCTGGCTTGCAGGCGATTGAGAAAGAAATCGAAGCCGGTCAGTTTGTTTGGAGCACCGAGCTTGAAGACGTGCACATGAATATCGAAGCGCGACTCACTGAGCAGGTTGGTATTGTTGGCAAAAAACTGCACACCGGTCGTAGCCGCAATGACCAAGTTGCTACCGATATTCGCCTGTGGTTGCGTGATGAAATTGATCTGATCTTAGCTGAATTGAGCCGCTTACAAGAAGGTTTGCTTGGGTTGGCGCAAGAACATGCTGAAACCATTATGCCGGGCTTTACCCATCTGCAAACTGCTCAGCCAGTGACCTTTGGCCATCATATGCTGGCGTGGTTTGAAATGTTGTCCCGTGACTATGAGCGCTTGGTTGATTGCCGTAAGCGTACCAATCGTATGCCTTTGGGCAGCGCTGCATTGGCTGGTACGACTTACCCAATTGATCGCCAAATGACTTGTGAGTTGCTGGGCTTTGAAGCGATCTCCGGTAATTCGTTGGACGGCGTTTCCGATCGCGATTTTGCTATCGAGTTTTGTGCCGCAGCCAGTATTGCCATGATGCACTTATCGCGCTTCTCTGAAGAACTGGTGCTGTGGACTTCCGCGCAGTTCCAATTTGTTGACCTGCCTGATCGTTTCTGCACCGGCAGCTCGATTATGCCGCAAAAGAAAAATCCTGATGTGCCCGAATTGGTGCGTGGTAAAAGTGGTCGTGTATTTGGCGCTTTAATGGGCTTATTAACCTTAATGAAAGGCCAGCCGTTGGCCTACAACAAAGATAACCAAGAAGATAAAGAGCCGCTATTTGATGCCGCTGACACATTGCGCGATAGCTTGCGCGCCTTTGCTGATATGGTGCCGGCGATTGTGCCTAAGCAGGAAATGATGCGTGAAGCAGCGCTGCGTGGCTTCTCTACCGCAACTGACTTGGCGGATTACTTGGTTGGCAAGGGTTTACCGTTTCGTGACTGCCATGAAATTGTGGGCCATGCGGTCGGTTATGGCGTCAAAGAAGGTAAGGATTTAGCGCAAATGAGCTTGGCTGAATTACAACAGTTCAGCAGCGAGATTAGCGAAGATGTATTTGCTGTGTTGACGCTTGAAGGCTCAGTCAATGCCCGTAACCACATTGGCGGTACAGCGCCAGCGCAAGTGCGAGCAGCTGTCCAACGCGGTCGAGAGTTATTAGCCAGTCGTTAAGCCGACGTGCCTGCGACTGAATAGAGAGATTTTTTGGAGGTTAGCGTGACGGATAAACCGAGAGATTTACGTTATCAAGTATCGGCGGATCGCTCTTCAGCCAGTCGCAAGGTACGTTATGTGGAAACCAATCAAGGTGACGTGGATGATTGCATGCTGTGTCAGCTCGATGAGGGTGGTGTGCCGTTAAGTGATACGCCAGCGCCTGCTAAGCAAGTTGAGCGGGCAAACACCGATGTTATTGATGCGGAAGCTGAGGATCAACTGGTTGAAAATGAGTTGATACAAGCCATTGAGAACCAGCTGTCTGCACAACAGCCTGCCGCGGTACAAGCAGTGCTCAATAAGCTAACTTTAGTCGGGCATACACGTGAAGAAGCTGTGCAGATGATGGCGCAGGTTCTAGCATGGCAAGTGAGCGAAATGTTAAAGGCCGATGGGCCGTTTGATATGGCCGCTTATGAGCATGCATTACGCGCATTACCGCAATTGCCTGAAGCGCCTTAAAACGCACAGGTGTTGTTAAGCAAGTCCTTTATTACCTAACTTATAGGTGGAGTACATTATGTCTTGGACCCCTGAGATTGCCGCGGAACTTGAAGTTTTATGCTTATATAATTTAGACAGCATGCAAGAGGGCATTAAAGTGCACAGCAGTGCTGGCGCCGAGCGGGTTGCCGCTGCCCAGCGTTTGTTTGAGAAAGGTTTGATTAGCCAAGATGATGGTGGCTATTTAACCAGTTTAGGGTTGGAAACAGCAGCCCATGCGCAGGCTGTACTTACTGTTCTAGCTGACCAATAGAGCGGTTGGCGAGGTCATGGTTGATATACGCTTAGAAATCGACGAAGGGATTGATCGTCAAGATTTAACCCGACTGCGTAAGCGTTTCTTAGCTGTCAACCATGACCGACTGCAGCGGGCGCACTTAGTGATGTCCTCGCGTCAGCAATTGGTGCTGCGTTTATTGCCTTTGCTACTGCATGTCAATCACCCGCTATTACCCGGTTATGTCTCCAGCACCACCCCAGCGGGTTTAAGTAATTTTGTTCCGGAGCCTGACTTAGTCCAAGAAGCGCAAAGCTTTGCCCGTTCATTTACTTATAAAGCGCCACGGGGATACCGTGTTGAGCAGCCTTTACATGCCTTATTTTTAATGGGCAGCCTCGGTTCTGTGGCTTATGCTGAAGACAGTGATATGGATTTTTGGCTGTGTCATGGCGCGGATTTAACGCCGGCACAGCTAGCTGAATTACGTAAAAAATGCGATTTGTTGCAAGAGTGGGCCGCGACTTTAGGGGCGCAGATTTACTTGTTTTTAATTGAGCCAGAGCAATTTGCCAGTGGCCAAGATAACGATCGTCAGCTGTCTTTAGATGACTGCGGGACTACCCAACATTATTTGTTACTGGACGAGTTTTACCGCACAGCACTTTGGTTGGCCGGGCGTATACCGATCTGGTGGCTGGTGCCGGTCTATGAAGAACACCGTTATGCTCAATACTGCGCTACTTTATTAGCTAAGCGTTTTGTCCGCAGTGAAGAAGTGCTGGATCTGGGCTGTTTGGCGCATATTCCTCCCGGTGAGTTTGTGGGAGCAGGCATGTGGCAGCTCTATAAGGGTATTGAATCACCATACAAATCCTTATTAAAACTTTTGTTAATTGAAGTGTACGCCTCTGAATACCCTCAGGTGCAGTGCTTAAGCTTGAGTTATAAGCAGGCTATTTATGCCAATCAGCTCAATGTGGATGAGCTGGATGCCTACGTTATGCTGTATCGACGTCTTGAGGCGTACTTACTGGAGCGCAAAGAGCTAGAGCGCTTGGAGTTGGTGCGGCGCTGCTTTTACCACAAGGTGGGTAAGCGCTTAACTCAGAGTCGTCTTAATCGCTCAAAAAGCTGGCAACGTCTTGTGTTGGAGCGGTTGACCAATGCCTGGGGGTGGGGTGAGGCGTTATTGGCTCATTTGGATCGCCGCAACCAGTGGAAAGTTGGCCAAGCACAGCAAGAGCGTCGCTTGCTGGTCAATGAGCTGGTTTACAGCTATCGCTTCTTAAGCCAGTTAGCCCGCTCCATGCAGACTGAACAAGCGGTTAATGCCCGTGATTTAGCCGTGTTGGGGCGGCGTTTATATGCGGCCTTTGAGCGTAAAGCGGGCAAAGTGGAATACCTTAATCCAGGTATTGCTCCAGACTTATCTGAAGAAACATTAACCTTGGTTGAATGCCTCCCAGGTGATGGTTCTGAGCCAACCTATTGGGGGTTATTCCGTGGCAGCTTGGCTGGCTTAGAGTGGCAAAATCATTCACCGTTAAAGCGCGGTAAGGCGCTGCTGCCGGTATTGGCTTGGGCATATCTGAATGGGGTTATTGATGAGTCAACCCGACTGACCTTGTTGCTTAATGGCAGTGATTTAACTGAGTATGAGTTGCGTGGCATTCTCACCAGTTTACGGCGCGTGCTGCCCTTACCCTTCGCAGCGGTAACAGAGGAAAAGTTACTTAGCAGCAGCTACCCCAGCGCTGTTTTGCTGCTGGTTAATGTAGGGGTTGACCCGCTGCGCCAACACAGCCAAGCCAATGTGCATATGGCCAGTGAGCAGGTGGATGCGTTGGGCTTCTCTGGCTTACGGGAAAACTTGGTACTGAGCATTGATCAAGTTGTATTAAACAGCTGGAATGAACTGATTGTCAGTCGTTATAGCGGTGATAATGCGTTACTGCAATGCTTAAGTGAGCTGCTCAATGCCAGCGCTGGAAAGAGTACAGCTGCGCAGATTCATGTCGGGTGTTTTTGTCAGAATCGAGCTGCATCAATTGTAAAACGGGTGGAACAAGTGGTGGCGCAGGTTTTTGCCAGCATTGAGCAGGGTAAAGATAGCCGCTATTTATTACAAATAGAGCAGCAGTTACATGTGCTGGAGTGGCGTGACGGCCGTGCTGGATTTATTTCATTTACCCATGTGGCAGAACTCAGCGGTTATTTAGCGCAAGAGCAAGCGCGGTACATTCGTTGGCGAGTGGATGAATATGCACTGCTTGGGCATGTCTTGAAGTTTATTTTGCCCGTGGGCCGTGAAGATGCGATACAGGTTTTTTATCGGGTAAATGCCGGCCAAGCGCAGCTCTATGTCTTAGATGAACGCAATGGCTTGTGGCAGCAGAGTCAGCCTTTTATTGATGAGCAGGCGTTGTTATTGCCTTTGCAGCGCTTTTTAAACTCATTGCTGTACCGTCATACCGTGACTGAAAGCTTTACAGAGCAAGCCCTCAACAGCACGCAGCTTAGCGTTAATTATCATCGTATTTACCCTGACGGCACTGACAGCCCAGAGCGCATTGAGCGCTGTCGCCTAGTCAGCGCTGAGCGTGAGCATACTTTTTATGCTGTGCAGGTGATTTATGAAGAGGATGGCTCGTTAACACTGTATTGCAATCATCAAGAGTTTTCGCAATTGCAATACGGTGATCAGCTGTACCACTATGTTGCCCGCTATATTTTAGGCATGCGCCGTACTGCAGAGCGATACCCGTGCTATATCACGGATATCGATTTGGCAAAAATTGTCGGTCACAGCGATGTGCAAACCATGCACTTTTTACAGCGCAAAACTATTTTGGAAAGACGCCTCAACGCCGCATTACAGCAGCTCTAGCAAACAGCGACTGGCGCTGGTGAAAAGTGCACCTTTATAGGGTGAAATCGCCCTGTGCTTCCGGCTGATATTCAACCTTGGTCAAGGTTAGCTTCAGGGTTTTACCTTTTGCAGTTTGCCAGTCAATGCTCTGCCCAACGCTCAGGCCCAGTAAAGCCGTGCCAATGGGCGCTAATACTGACACATTGCCGGCGCCGCCACCTTGCTCAGGGTAAGCAAGGGTCAGCTGGTAATCAGTTGCTGTGCTGGCCTCATGGAAGTGTGCTTTGGAGTTCATCGTCACGATGTCGTTAGCAATCTCGGTATGACCAACAAAATTCGCGCGGGCAAGTTCTGCTTCTAGGGCTTCGGCTGCTGCGTCATAGTCATCTAGATTGTCGAGCACCTGCTCAAGACGTTGCATATCTAAACGAGTGACGGTGATCGCGGGCTTGTTGCTCATAGTATTTGTTGCACTCCTAGCGTTTTTAATGACAAGTAAAAAAGACAAAACCCCGCCAAATGACGAGGTTTTTAAGGTGCTGTTTATTCTTTACAGCACAGGCATTCAACGTATCACAGCTAGGTAAATAAGCAAGCGCCGCGCTGCAAGCAATAGTTAGAGGCTGCTTAAATCAAAGTTGTGTTGAGTGTGCGCAAGCAGTATATCGCTGAGCATTTGTCCTAGAGTTTGTTCGGTGCCGGCACAATACCAAGCGGTTTGACTGCTGTCGTAATCAAAATGAAAACCTCCGGTGCGGTCGGCTAACCACAGTTGCTTAAGCGGCTCTTGACGGCTGAGAATTAATTGGTGCTGGTTTTCAAAAGTCAGGGTTAAAATACCGGCACTGTTTTCAATATCAATGTCGACATCACTGTTGTCGATGATGTCTTCTAGATTAATTTGGGTGGTATCAACAAGATCGTGAAACTGACTATTGCTCAGGCTCATGGAGAGCTCCTATATAGGTATTGGCAGACTAAATATGCTGGCTAACCAAGCTGGTTGACCGAGAGTTAGCCCATAATACGGCTTTTTCATCAGGATCCTAGCCTGGCAGCTGATTCTGCGCATAGGCAAGATTATGAGGGGTCGGTATACTCAATACATTATTAGTTTTGACGAAGGGTTTATTATGAAGCGTATTCTGCTTCCAATTGTTGCATTATCAGTGATATTGCTGGGCTTAACAGCCTGCGGCCAAAAAGGCCCATTGTATGACCCAGATGATGAAAAGGCTGCTCATGAACACCGTAAAGATCGCTACGAACTCTAATGGGGGCTGACATGCAAGCATTTACTTATCAACAGGGTGAGCTGCACGCAGAAGATGTTGCGTTGTCCAGCATTGCTGAGCAGTTTGGCACCCCAACGTATGTGTATTCACGCGCGCATATTGAAGCGCAGTACCGCAGTTACGCCGATGCCTTGCAAGGCGTGGAGCACTTGGTGTGTTATGCAGTTAAGGCCAACTCTAATATCGCCGT
This sequence comes from Denitrificimonas caeni, assembly GCF_027498055.1. Lineage (GTDB taxonomy): Bacteria > Pseudomonadota > Gammaproteobacteria > Pseudomonadales > Pseudomonadaceae > Denitrificimonas. The sequence goes on along the minus strand of NZ_CP114976.1, from coordinate 21,434 downwards.
ACTCAATATACTGGCGCGCTTAGGTGCTGGTTTTGACATTGTTTCCATTGGTGAATTAGAGCGCGTGCTTGCTGCTGGCGGATTGCCGGAGCGTGTGGTGTTTTCGGGCGTGGGCAAAACCCGCGAAGAAATGCGCCGCGCTTTAGAGGTGGGTGTGCACTGCTTTAACGTGGAGTCTGTTGACGAGCTGGAGCGCCTGCAAGAAGAGGCTGCGCGGCTTGGGGTTATTGCACCTGTATCTTTGCGGGTTAATCCCGATGTTGACGCGGGCACTCATCCGTATATTTCTACGGGCCTGAAAGATAATAAATTCGGTATTGATATTAATATTGCTGAGTCGGTGTACTTGCGTGCTGCGGTGCTGAGCAATATCGCTATTAAAGGTGTGGATTGCCATATTGGTTCGCAACTGACCACTCTTGAGCCGTTTTTAGATGCGCTGGATCGGGTGTTAGTGCTGGTTGATCGTTTGGCTAAGCACGGCATCACTGTGCAACATTTGGATTTGGGCGGTGGTTTAGGCGTTCGCTATCAAGACGAACAACCACCTTGCGCCGGAGAGTATATGGCCGCCGTGCGTGAGCGAGTGGCGGGCCGTGATTTGGCTTTGGTTTTTGAACCGGGCCGCTATATTGTCGCTAATGCTGGTGTGCTACTGACCCGTGTGGAATATCTAAAGCACACTGAGCATAAAGACTTTGCGATTGTCGATGCCGCTATGAATGATTTGCTGCGTCCAGCGCTGTATCAGGCATGGATGGACGTGCAGCCAGTTAAACCCCGTGCCGGCATGCCGCGCAAGTATGATGTGGTCGGACCTGTGTGTGAAACCGGCGACTTTCTGGCTAAAGAGCGTGATTTAACCTTAGCCGAAGGCGACTTGCTTACCGTGAGCTCTGCTGGGGCTTATGGGTTTGTGATGAGTTCCAATTACAACAGCCGAGGTCGTGCGGCAGAAGTGGTTGTCGATGGTGAGCATGCTTACCTCGTCCGCCGTCGTGAAAGCATAGAAGAGTTATTTGCTCACGAAAGCCTACTGCCGGAGGCTTAACATGCTCCTGCGTTTTACGAAAATGCATGGCTTGGGTAATGACTTAATGGTGCTCGACTTGATCAGTCAGCATGCTTATATCCAGCCGCAACAAATGCGCGCATGGAGTGATCGCCAGACTGGAGTGGGCTTTCGGCGCTTAGCTTTAATTGAAGTGCCGCAACGCCCAGATGCTGACTTTAGTTGCCGTGTATTTGATGCGCAAGGTGCCGAAATTGATTGGTTAGCCAGCGATGTCTGTTGTGTGGCGCGTTTGGTGGCAGATAAACGCTTAGTGGCCAAAGCGCAAATGCGTGTTGAATTGCGCCACGCGGTTATTGATGTGCAGGTGCATACAGATGGTGCCGTTTCTGTGCCTCTTGAGCTGCCTGAAATTTTGACCGATGAAGTGGCTTTGCCCAGTGCTTTTATCCAGCAGCAAGGGCAGCCACGCTGGTTGTTGGATAAGAACTTTAAGATGCTCTCCATGCAGGGCTTGCATGCTGTTTTATTGGTGGCTGATTTGCCGCGCTTGCCGATGGCCGAGCTGGCTGGGCATCTAGAGCAGCAGGCCAGTTTCCCGCGGGGTACGACAATCAGTGCCGTGCAGGTGCAGGATAGAAATAATTTAAGCGCGCAAGTGTGGCAGCTTGGCTATGGTGCTCTTGATAGTTTTCATCACAGCTGGTGTTCTGTTGCTGTGGCGGCAATCGCGCAGGATTGGGTGAACCGTCAGGTGCATATTGAGTTTGCCAGTGCTAAAGCTAGAGCTTGGTTGCAGTGGTCGAAAAATGATCACAGTGTATATTTTACGGGTTCGGCAACCCGTGTTTATGAAGGGCAAATTCGCTTATGAGTAACCAACAACCGCCAGTCGCAGCAATCACCGCGGAGCAAGTGGTCAGCTACCTAGAAAATAATCCGGATTTCTTTATTGAACAGGACGATTTATTAGCACAGTTGCGTATCCCTCATATGCGCGGCAGCTCTATTTCGCTCGTCGAGCGTCAGGTTGCGGTGTTGCGTGAGCGTAATCTTGAAATGCGTAATCGTTTGACTCAATTGATGGATGTTGCACGGGATAACGACCGTTTGTTTGATAAAACCCGACGTCTTATTCTTGAAATGCTTGATGCACAGACTTTGGATGAGTTGGTTAGCGCTGTGGATGATAGTTTGCGCCACTCATTTGGCGTGCCTTTCGTTGGGTTGACGTTATTCACTGATAAGCATATCAGTGTTGGCCGCAGTCAAACCTTGAAATCTGCGCAGCAGCACATTGGTGGTTTGCTGGCGGGTGGTAAAGCCTTGTGCGGCGTTTTACGGCTGAAAGAATTAGAGTTTTTATTTGGCAAGAGTCAGGCCGCGGAGATTAAATCTGCGGCTGTGGCTGCTTTAGAGTATCAAGGTATACAGGGTGTGCTGGCGGTGGGCAGTGACGACCAGCAGCATTACAGTAACTCTATGGATACACTGTTTTTAACTTACCTAGCCGATGTTTTGGCGCGCTTATTACCCTCGTTATTGGCATCTTTGCGAGCGGTTAAGTAAGTGTTGCTTATGGGTGGTATATGCAAGAGCAATTAAGTGCTTATCTTGAGTACTTACAAACTGAGCGGCAGGCTTCTGCGCATACTTTCAGTGCTTATCGCAGTGACTTGGCGAAAGTTTTAACGTTTGCTCAGCAGCAGCAGTTAGAAAGCTGGAGCGCTTTGCAGGTGGCGCACCTACGTGAATTGGTTGCTGAACTGCATCACGGTGGCTTGACCGGGCGTAGTATTGCCCGCTTATTGTCAGCGGTGCGTGGCTTGTATGCTTACTTACTGCGTGAAGGTATTTGCCAGCATGACCCTGCTGCCGGTATTCGTCCGCCGAAAGGGCCGCGCAAGTTACCTAAAGTGCTGGATGTGGATCGAGCTCAACAATTGTTGGATAGTCCGGTGGCCGATGATTTTGTTGGATGCCGTGATCATGCAATTTTAGAGTTGTTGTATTCCTCGGGACTGCGTCTGTCGGAGTTGGTGGGTTTAAATATTGCTGACATCGATTTAGCCCAAGGTTTGGTTTTAGTTTTGGGTAAAGGTAATAAGCAACGGCTGTTACCGGTGGGCAGTAAAGCGGTTAGTGCTGTGCAGCGCTGGTTGGCTGTGCGCGGCACGCTGCAATCTGAGGATCAGGCACTGTTTATTGGCGTGCGCGGTCGGCGCATGAGTCCACAGTTGGTGCGCGAACGAGTTCGGCAAGCCGGTGCCCGAGACCTCGGCCAGCACTTGCACCCGCATATGCTACGCCACTCTTTTGCCAGTCATATTTTAGAGTCTTCCCATGATTTACGTGCGGTGCAAGAGCTGTTGGGGCATGCGGATATCAGTACCACGCAGATTTATACCCACCTTGATTTTCAACATTTAGCGCAGGTCTATGACCAAGCTCACCCGCGTGCGAGGCGTAAACCAGAGCCATGAGTATTCGTTTAATGACTTTTGATCTTGATGACACTCTGTGGTCAGTAAAGCCAGTGATTACTGCGGCAAATCAGGCTTTAGGGGTTTGGTTGCTGACGCATGCGCCGAAGCTGGGCGAGTTGAGCAGTGAGCGGTTAGGGCAGTTGCGTGGTGAGTTGGTTGCACAGCAGCCGCTGCTGGATCAGCGTGTCAGTGAGTTGCGCTATCAGGTGTTGTTGCGGGCTTTATTGCAATCAGGCTACCCAGAGCTTGAAGCCCGTGATTTAGCTGAGCAGGCATTTCAGGTGTTTTTAGCTGAACGGCAAAAGGTTGAGCTGTTTGCTGATGTTGTGCCTACCTTAGAGCAATTGCGGCATAGTTATATGTTGGGGGCCTTGAGTAATGGTAATGCGGATGTGCGTCGTGTGGGCTTGGGTGAGTATTTTTCTTTTGCGTTAAGTGCCGACATCTTGGGTGTGGCCAAGCCTGAGCCTGAGGTGTTTTTGGCTGCATTAGCGCGCGCACAAGTTAAGCCTGCGCATAGCATTCATATCGGTGATCATCCAGAGCACGATGTGTTTGGCGCGCAACAGGTGGGCATGCGCACCATTTGGTTTAATCCTGAACAAAAGATCTGGACGGGTGAGCGCGAGCCCGATGCGCAGATTAACCAGATATCTCAGTTGCCTGATTTGATTAAGCGTTTTGACGAGTAGATTCATTAAGCCAATACTTTCTGAAGCTGGTCAGTGGGCTGTAAGTGGACGCAGCAAGGATAAATAACTGTGTGGGCGCACCTCGCTAATGACGCTTTATCCTCAAAGGATCATCCTGATCCTATTCGGGCGCTGCTTAACCATTGATGTTGTTGGCCAGCGTGTAGTGCGACGCTCTTTTACTGTTTGGTTTAATCAGTATTTATAAGGTAGACAGCTGCCTGCTTCCAAAATGACTGCTGTTGCAATAGCGCAGACAGCGCTGCTGGTTAATCAGTGCTGTGTTGTTGCTGTGACGAGCGAAGCCATGGATGGCGTAGCGCCAGAGTTGAACCCAGGATGGGTTCGTCGATGGAAAAACAGCAACAATACAGCATGCTAGCCACAAATCTGATCAATAGTCACTGTTTTAGAAATGCTCTAGTTCTATTGTCGGTAGTTACTGCTTAGATGAGCAGAGCAGTGAGTTAGAGGCAAAAACGCCCGAATCAACGGGCGTTTTTAATGCGAGCTGCGAGCTATTCGCTTTTCATTTTAGCAAAGGCTTTTTCTGCTGCATCTAGAGTGATCTGCATTTCAGTATCACCTAGGGCGATTGAAGTGAAACCTGCTTCAAACGCACTTGGTGCTAAATACACGCCACCCTCGAGCATCAAGTGGAAGAACTGCTTGAAATGCTCAACATTGCAGCTGGTCGCATCGGCAAAACTGGTGATATTTTTACGGTCGGTAAAGTACAGGCCAAACATGCCGCCGGCTTGAGTGGTAGTAAAGGGAATCCCAGCGGCATCAGCGCGCTCTTGCAAACCTTGCAGCAGGCGCTGCGTGTAATCCGTCAACTCTGCATGGAAGCCTGGGCGGCTGATGAGTTTAAGGGTGGCAATCCCTGCAGCCATCGCCAGAGGGTTGCCAGATAAGGTGCCTGCCTGGTAGACCGGGCCTAAAGGTGCGATGTAGGACATCACTTCTTTCTTGCCGCCAAAACAGGCCACTGGCATACCGCCGCCAATCACTTTGCCGAAGGTGGATAAATCTGGAGTGATGCCGAAGTGAGCTTGTGCGCCACCGAGTGCCACACGGAAGCCGGTCATGACCTCATCAAAAATCAACACCACACCGTACTTATCACATTGCTCGCGCAAACCTTCTAAGAAGCCCGGTACAGGTGGTACACAGTTCATATTGCCGGCAACTGGCTCAACAATAATACATGCCACCTCGTCAGCTTTTTCTGCGAGGCACGCCGCGACTGCGTCAAGGTCGTTAAAGGGTAGGGTAATAGTGTGTTGGGCAAAAGCTGCCGGCACGCCGGGGGAGCTGGGCACACCTAAAGTCAGCGCGCCAGAGCCTGCTTTTACCAGCAAACTATCGGAGTGACCGTGGTAGCAGCCTTCAAACTTAATAATGCTATCGCGACCGGTATAACCACGGGCTAAACGAATAGCACTCATGGTTGCTTCAGTGCCTGAACTGACCATGCGCACCATATCCATGGACGGCACTAAGCTGCAAACTAAGTCGGCCATTTCAACTTCTAGGGCAGTGGGGGCGCCATAGGATAAACCGTGCTCGATCTGTGCGCGTACTGCGTTGAGAACTTCTGGGTGGCCATGGCCAAGAATCATCGGGCCCCATGAACCAACATAGTCGACATAACGCTTGTCATCTTCGTCGACAACATAAGCGCCTTCGGCATGTTTAAAAAATAAAGGTGTGCCACCCACGCCAGCAAATGCGCGCACTGGGGAGTTTACACCGCCGGGGATATGTTTTTGGGCCTGTTCAAATAAAGATGCTGAACGTGTCATTAAAAACCTCATCTAAATAAGCAGTGAGCGTATCGCTGCGAAAATTAATCAGTAAAAAGCGCGCTAAATGCCCGCGCCCGTTGTTCAACTGCTGCAGCAGAGTCTGCGGCAAATAATCCATGGATTACCGCAAGCATAGCTGCGCCGTGTTTAATCAGAGTGCTACCGTTGTCTAAGGTGATACCGCCAATGGCCACAACTGGTGTTTGCAGTTGTTGCGCGTGTTCTAATAACTCAGTGCTGGCAAAGACGTCACCCGGTTTGGTTTGAGAGTTGTAAAACCGACCGAAGGCAATGTAATCCGCTTGCTGCTTAACAGCGTCCTCAGCTAAGTCCAGCCGAGCGTGACAGGTTGCGCCAATAATGGCATCGGGCCCCAGTAACTGGCGGGCCTGCAAGAGGCTGCCATCTTCTTGACCAAGATGTAAGTCTGCACCGAGCTCTAGGGCTAAATGGACATCATCGTTGATAATCAAGCGCGCGCCATAGTCCTGGCAAAGGGTTTGCAGAGCCTTGGCCTCATGTAAGCGACGAGAGCCATCGGAAGATTTATCGCGGTACTGTAAAAGCTTCGCGCCACCCTGTAGAGCCGCTTCGCAATAGGGCAACAAACGGCCGTCGGCTAGTAGTGTAGAGTCGGTGATGGCATAGAGGCCACGTAAAACTTGAGTTTTGTTACTCATGGGTGGCAGAAGTCTAAGGGTAGGCGGCGTGGAATATATTGGCCGCGACCTGGCGCCTCAGCATCGCGCAAAGTGCGCCAAGTGTAGTTGAGGGCTGACTGCACAGCGCTGACCAGCTCTTCGCCTAAAGCTAAACGTCCGGATAAGGCGCTGGCTAGAGTGCAGCCTGAACCGTGGTACTCGCCAGGTAAACGAGCGCAGGTAAAGGTGTGGCTGCTGCCATCAGCACAGTAAAGACGGTTGTGTACTTCGTGTTCATCACCGTGTCCGCCGGTAATTAACAGGTTCTGACAATGCTTGAGCAAAACTTGCGCGCACTTATCTGCTGTGCCGTTAGGCAGCTCAGCGAGAATCTGTGCTTCAGGTAAATTGGGCGTAACAATGGTTGCTAGAGGCATCAATTTAGAGCGTAAAGCATAACCCACTTCGTCTTTGCCTAAAGCGCCGCCGCCGCCCGCGCGTAACACTGGGTCGCAGACAAACGGCGTGTCTGCCAGTCCTTGGATAATCTGTGCAACAGTATCCACCATCTCTAAAGAGCCGAGCATACCCAGTTTAATTGCTGAAACAGGCATGTCTTGCACAATGGCTTGCGCCTGAGCAATGACCCAGTCGTGCTCCAGGATCTTGAAATCACTGACGTCAACTGTGTCTTGAATGGTTAGTGCGGTAATCACTGGTGTGGCATGGCAGCCTTGGGCAATTAAAGCCTCAATATCTGCTTGTAAACCGGCACCACCAACAGGGTCGTGACCTGACAAGCACAATACTGCAGGGCGGGAAGTATATGTATTCATAAGTTCAAGTTTACCATGGATATTAAAAGGGCTTTACGTAGCCGTAGCAGTGGTAAAACCCGAGTTCGACAATTAATGTTGAGCTGTCGGTGGATTTGTATTGCTAGCAGTATCGTCATCGAGGGTGCTTGGTTCAACACCTGCGTCTGCATCAAGCCAAGATTGCGCACGTTTGCGCGCCATAGCGAAGTTGCTGACATAAGAAATTTTACTGTGACTCAAACCAATCCCAGCGCGGTGCATCTTTTGTCGAACCTTAGCTGAAGCACCTAAAAATATAATGCCAATGTCATTTTTCTGGTAGTCGTTGAGCACATTACTCAGCGCTGCTAGTGCCGTCATATCCAGCATAGGAACAGCCCGTAGATCAATAATGGCAACGCGAATTTCAGGGTTGAATTTACGCAGCACGCTTAAGGCTTTTTCTGCCGCACCAAAAAATAGGGGGCCGCGAATGGCGTAAACAGTGACTGAATCTGGCAAGTCAGGAATGTCATGCTCGTCCGGTGACACGCTCGCTGTGTCGGTTAGATCGCTCATGCTTTTGATAAACAAGCCAGCAGCAAGCAATAAACCAACGCCCACAGCCAAAACCATGTCAAATAATACGGTCAGTGATAAACAGGTCAGTAGCACCAGCACATCGTTACGCGGTGAAATGCGCAGGGTGTGGATAACATGTTTGGGTTCGCTCATATTCCAAGCAACCATTAATAACAGTGCCGCCAGTGCCGCCATGGGCAAGTGACTAAACATTGGGGCTAAAAAGAGCATAGCCAAGAGCACTACACCGGCATGGATAATGGCTGCTATTGGCGAGAAGGCACCGGCACGAACGTTAGCGGCGCTGCGCGCGATAGCGGCTGTGGCAGTGATACCACCAAACATGGGGGCGAGAATGTTACCGATCCCCTGGCCAAGCAACTCACCGTTGGGGTCATGTTTAGTGCCGGCCATCCCGTCTGCTACCACGGCGCAGAGCAAGGATTCAATGGCGCCCAACATAGCAATAGCAAATGCAGGGGCGAGGAGTTGCCGAAAAAGCTCAAAAGAGAGTAGCAGTGGCTTACCGTCTGGGCCTGACATTTCCCATGGCCACATAAAAGAAGGTAAGAAAGGCGGTATGCCTGGATGGGCGACGCCATCAACTGTATAGCTGAAGCGCTCACCTATGGTGGCGACGGAAATGTCAGCGTTATTTAAAGCCAGGCCAATAAAGCTACCTATTGCCAGCGCGACTAAGTGACCGGGGATCTTAGGCACAAAACGCGGCCAGATAATCAAGACCAACAGTGTGATTGCTGCAACTAAGGTATCGCCAAGCTGAATACTGGGCAGGGCATGGGTTAAAGCGCTGATTTGCTCAATATAGTTTGCCGTTGGCGCGACATTAGTTAGGCCGAAGGCATCTTTAATTTGTAAGGTTGCAATCACCACGCCAATCCCAGCAGTAAAGCCTAGGGTGACGGGGTAGGGGATAAACTGCAGCAGAGCACCTGCCCGTAAAACAGCCATGGCGATTAAAATCACCCCAGCCATAGCGGTGCACAGCAGTAGTCCGCCAACCCCAAACTGCTGGGTAATAGGCAGCAAAATAACCACAAAGGCAGCAGTGGGGCCGGATACGTTAAAGCGTGAACCACCGGTTAGGGCTATTAGTGAGCCGCCAATCAGCACGGTATATAGACCGTGTTGCGGAGGAACGCCTACAGCAATAGCCAGTGCCATGGCTAAGGGTATAGCGATAATGCCGACAGTTAAACCGGCGCTAATATCGCCACGTAAAGCGTTGAGGGTATAACCTTCGGCGAAGGTTTGGCGTAATGCAGAAAATAATGGCGGAATGTACATAGTGGCTCCACAAGTGCGTGCCACCTTATTATAGACCTATGCGCGGCGAGTAATACTAGTGTGAGAGGTTTTCAGCTTTTTTACTGGGTTTGGGGTGGGTATAGACTTGCTCTTACTTAACTGTCGCTGCGCGGCACTCCGTAGCTATTGCTACTAGTATGGTTGCGCTCGTGTTGGCGTTGCTTAGCTGCTGCTTAAGTCGTCCTGCAAATAATAAAGCGGTTGCTTTTTTTTCACTAACAGGCATACTTACGCGGCTCTTTTGTGGGTAATGCCTAGCCCAATGCAAAAGAGAAGGTGAAGTGATGCCAATTTGCCGAATTGAGAGCCATAGCAGACGTGATAGACCCGAGCCCCCGAAGTAGCGTCTGTCATATGAGCTTACTTTGACTTGTCAAAGACAATACTATTCATTAGGATTTGCCGTCTATTTTGAAGACGGCCCTGAGGCCATAGCGAATGAAAACTTTTACAGCAAAAAATGAAACAGTACAGCGCGACTGGTATATCGTCGACGCTGCAGGCCAGACCCTGGGTCGTTTGGCCACTGAGATTGCCAGCCGTTTACGCGGTAAGCATAAGCCTGAGTACACTCCACACGTTGATACTGGCGATTACATCGTTGTTATTAATGCTGAGAAAGTATGTGTTACCGGTAAAAAAACATCAGATAAAATCTATTACTCACACACTGGTTTTCCTGGCGGTATCAAGGAAATCAGCTTTGAGAAACTGATTGATAAAGCACCTGAACGTGTTCTTGAAGCTGCAGTTAAAGGTATGCTTCCAAGAAATCCGCTGGGCCGCGACATGTATCGCAAGCTGAAAGTGTATGCTGGTACTAACCACCCGCATGCTGCACAGCAGCCCCAAGAACTTAAGATTTAACGGGATAGTTGATTATGTCGGCGACTCAAAATTACGGCACAGGCCGTCGCAAGACTGCAACCGCACGCGTTTTTTTACGTCCGGGTACAGGCAGTATTTCTATTAATAACCGCACTTTGGATAACTTCTTTCCACGTGAAACTGCACGAATGATGGTTCGTCAGCCACTGGAGTTAACCGATTCTCTTGAGAAGTTTGACATCATGATCACCGTTGCTGGTGGTGGTGCAAGCGGTCAAGCAGGTGCAATTCGTCACGGCATTACTCGTGCTTTGATGGACTACGATGAGACTTTACGTCCAGAGCTGCGTAAAGCTGGCTTTGTTACGCGTGATGCTCGTGCAGTTGAGCGTAAGAAGGTTGGTCTGCGTAAAGCACGTAAGCGTCCTCAGTACTCTAAGCGCTGATTGGCATTTGCTGCAGAAAAACGCCCGTTTCCGCAAGGAATCAGGGCGTTTTTTGTATCTAAAGTGCTCTGCGACAATTTGCCACTGACTTGGTTTGGTGGCCTAAGGAGCGCTTGAGTAAAGCGTAATGTGCGATAAGCTTGTCAAGAAGACACCTTTTCTTTACCATTTGTTACATTCGAAAATATAAGTAGCTTTTTTCTTATTACAAGGCCTGACAACAGGCTACATAGCTGATGGGAGACAACTTAATGAGCAATGACGGCGTGAATTCGGGCCGACGTCGCTTCCTAGTGGCAGCCACCTCTGTGGTGGGTGCGGCTGGAGCGGTAGGGGCAGCGATCCCGTTTCTGGGGTCTTGGGCCCCCAGTGCTAGGGCGAAAGCCGCGGGAGCACCAGTGCGAGTGAATATAAGCAAGATTCAGCCGGGTCAGCAGATTGTTGCTGAGTGGCGTGGTCAGCCTGTATTCATTTTGAATCGCACCCCTGAGATTTTAGAGCGTTTAAAAGGAATTGAAGGCAGCCTTGCTGACCCGAGTTCAAAAGAGTCAGAGCAGCCGAGCTACGTTGGTCCTGAGGACCGCTCTATTAAGCCTGGTTTGCTCGTAGTGCTTGGTTTGTGTACGCACCTAGGTTGCGCGCCAACATTCAGACCAGAAGTCGCTCCTGCGGACTTGGGGCCTGAGTGGGTGGGCGGCTATTTCTGTGCTTGCCATGGTTCCCGTTATGACTTAGCAGGCCGTGTATATAAATCTCAGCCTGCACCGCTGAATTTGCCGGTTCCTCCGTACTCTTACGAAACGGATGAAGTCGTCATTATTGGTGTCGATGAGGAGACAGCATAATGAGTAAGTTTATGGAGTGGGTGGATGCGCGTTTTCCAGCCACAAAAATGTGGGAAGACCACTTATCCAAGTATTACGCACCGAAGAACTTTAACTTCTACTACTTCTTTGGCTCACTTGCGCTCTTAGTTTTAGTTAACCAGCTCTTAACGGGCATTTGGTTAACCATGAGCTATGAGCCTTCAGCAGAGGGTGCGTTTGCCTCTGTTGAATACATCATGCGAGATGTTGAGTACGGTTGGATTTTACGTTACTTGCACTCCACTGGTGCATCAGCGTTCTTTATCGTCGTCTACATGCATATGTTCCGCGGCTTGCTCTATGGCTCCTACCAGAAGCCACGTGAGCTCGTGTGGGTCTTCGGTATGCTGATTTATTTGGCACTGATGGCTGAAGCATTCATGGGCTACTTGTTGCCATGGGGGCAGATGTCCTACTGGGGCGCACAGGTGATTATTTCACTGTTCGGTGCCATTCCAGTAATTGGTGCTGATCTGACTGAGTGGATCCGCGGTGACTACCTGATTTCAGGTATCACACTTAACCGCTTCTTTGCCTTGCACGTTGTTGCTGTGCCTATTGTGTTACTAGCTTTGGTTGTTTTGCATATCTTAGCTTTGCACGAGGTTGGCTCAAACAACCCAGATGGCGTTGATATTAAAAAGCATAAAGATGAAAACGGTATTCCTCTAGACGGTATTCCTTTCCATCCGTACTACACGGTGAAAGATATTGTTGGTGTTGTAGTGTTCTTGTTTGTGTTCTGTTTCGTGGTGTTCTTCTTCCCAGAAATGGGTGGGTACTTCCTCGAGAAGCCGAACTTTGAGCAAGCTAACGCGCTGAAAACACCTGACCATATTGCACCGGTTTGGTACTTCACACCCTTCTATGCAATTTTACGTGCAGTACCTGATAAGCTGATGGGTGTAATTGCCATGGGTGGCTCAATCGCCTTGTTATTTGTGTTGCCTTGGTTGGACCGTAGTCCAGTTAAATCAATGCGCTACAAAGGCTGGATGAGCAAAGTATGGCTCTGGCTGTTCTGCATCAGCTTTGTGATTCTGGGTGTGCTGGGTGTTTTAGCACCAACACCGGAGCGCACGTTGGTGGCACGAATCTGTACTATTATTTACTTCGCATACTTCATTCTGATGCCTTTTTATACCAGAATGGAGAAGACTAAACCGGTTCCGGAAAGGGTGACTGGCTAATGAAAAAGCAAATTGCTGCATTACTTTTAGCTGCATTACCTATGTTTGGTTTTGCTAGTAGCTATCCACTGGATAGTGTTTCAATTGATCTGGCTGACAAAGCAGCTCTGCAAGATGGCGCGAAAACCTTTGTAAACAACTGCATGGGTTGCCATGGAGCAAAGTTCCAACGTTACGAGCGTGTTGCGAATGACTTGGGTATCAATGAAGAGCTGATGATGGATAACTTAGTATTTACTGATGCTAAGTTTGGCGATCATATGAAGTCCAGTATGAGAGAAGCGGACGGTAAGTTGTGGTTCGGTGTTGCACCGCCAGACTTAACCAACGTTGCTCGTGTGCGTGGAGCTGACTGGTTGTACACTTATATGCGTACATTTTATGAAGATCCATCACGTCCTTATGGCGTAAACAACAAGGTGTTTGACTCTGTTGGGATGCCTAACGTGTTAGTTGGCTTACAAGGGCGCCAGGTTATTGGTTGCAAGCAAGTGCAAATTGAGGAAGATGGGCAAAAATTATTTGACCCGTTAACTGGTTTGCCAATCACTGAAGAAGCTTGTGATCAATTAGTTATTGTGCCCAATACAGGTAGCTTGAATGAAGCGGAGTTTGACGAGAAAATTAAAAATCTTGTGACATTCCTCGAATACTCTGCTAATCCTGTTAAGCTTAAGAGCCAGCGTATCGGAACTTATGTGTTATTGTTCCTTGCCTTCTTCTTTGTTTTCGCTTACTTGTTGAAGCGTGAATACTGGAAAGATGTGCATTGATCTACAGCGCGTAACTACCGAGTGACACACGCGCCCTGAGGGGCGCGTGTGTCTTTGTGCTTTATGTATATTTATAGTGGAGGAAGGAAGCATGTCGTCTGCCCCCAATAAGTTGGGCTGTTACTCTGATCCTACGTGCCAATACTCACATCGTGTGCGTTTGGTTCTGGCGGAGAAGGCAGTAACTGCTGAAATCATGGACGTAGTGGATGGTGAGTGCCCGGAGTACTTAGCTGAGGTAAACCCTTACGCTACAGTGCCAACTCTGGTCGATCGCGATCTGGCTTTATACGACTCAACTGTCATACTTGAGTACTTAGATGAGCGTTACCCACACCCGCCATTGCTGCCAGTGTATCCAGTCGCGCGTGCTAATACGCGTATGCTGTCATACCGTGTGCAACGTGACTGGAGTGCGCAAGCTGATTTGATTTTAGATAAAAAAACCAAAGAAACCGCACGTACTAAAGCCCGTAAAGAACTGCGTGAAAGCCTCACTGGTGTTGCGCCAGTGTTTGCGAGCATGAAGTACTTTATGAGCGATGACTTTAGTTTAGTGGACTGCTATTTGTTACCGCTCTTGTGGCGTTTGCCAGCTTTAGGTATTGAATTGCCAAAAGCTGCTCAGCCGCTTCTAGAGTACATGGACCGCAACTTTGAGCGTGAAGCTTTTCAGGCCAGTTTGTCTGAGGCTGAGCGTTTAATGCGTCCTTAATCAGGAGTAATTAAATGATGAACTCCAGTCGCCCTTACATATTGCGCGCCTTGCACGAATGGATTGTTGATAATGAGTGCACGCCGCATCTGTTGGTTGATGTGAATTATCCCAATGTCAAAGTCCCGCCAGGCTATGCAGTGGATGAGCAAATAGTGCTTAACACTGCGCCAGCTGCGGTACGGTATTTTGAAATAGATAATCAGGCTGTGAGTTTTGAAGCTCTGTTTTCCGGTGCGCCATTTTCGTTGTATGTCCCCATTGAGGCGATATTAGCAATATATGCCCGCGAAAATGGCCAAGGTATGTTCTTTGATGCGACCTCAGCGCAGCTGGGAGAGGATCAGGAAGATCCAAGTCAAACCGATGAAGAACCGTCTGTGATGCTGCGTGCGGTTGAAACTGAGCGCTCTGAAGATAATCCAGATCCTGATGATGAGCCGCCGCAACCGCCATCCTCAGGACGTCCGAGTTTACGGATTATCAAGTAGTTGTATTCTTTTTCCGCGCTGGCCGTATTGACGGTCAACGCGGTAAAAGAGTTTAAGGCGTGGCGCTCAATCTGTGCAATGCAGGTTTAATTGACGTATTCAAATAAGCGCACAATCTTTTGTACACCATTCACTTCTTGCGCGACTGCAGTGGCGCGATTTGCCTCGGCACGGCTAATAATTCCCATTAAGTACACAACACCATTCTCAGTCACAACCTTTACCTTAGTGGCTGGTACGTCGTTATAAGAAAGCATGCGGGTCTTGATGTTGGCGGTGAGTAAGCCATCATTGCTGCGTACTAAGCCGGAGGTCGGCGTGGTGATTTGTAACTCGTTATGAATTTTTTTGGCGCTTGTGACTGACTCTGCAGCCTTGCCTGCCAGCTCTTTAAGCTCTGCACTGGGTGTTTGCCCTGTCACTAGGACAATGCCGTTGTAGCTCGTCACTACAATGCGTGAGGTGCTGGTGGATAAGTCAATGTGAGCATTTTTTATCGAGCGGGTGACTTCTGGGCCAATAAACTGGTCATCAAACTTATTGCCGAAGCTGCGTGCGCCACAGGCACTAATAAGCACGCTGAGCAGCGCTATGGTAAGTACTTTACGAATCATTCTTCACTTCCGAACAGTTGGTGGTCAATCAGGTCGCACAAGCTGTGAATCACTAACAGGTGCACTTCTTGAACGCGTGCAGTGACATTAGAGGGTACGCGAATCTCGACATCATCTGGTAATAGCAGTGGCGCAATTTGCCCGCCGTCACGGCCTGTGAGGGCGACCACGTGCATGTTACGGTCATGGGCAGCATGAATAGCTTGCACGACGTTTGCTGAATTACCACTGGTGGAAATCGCTAGTAAAACATCACCGGCTTGCCCTAATGCACGAATTTGCTTAGAGAATACTTCCTCGTAGCTGTAGTCGTTGGCAATGGAGGTGATGGTGGAGCTGTCGGTGGTGAGGGCAATAGCTGGGAGGCTTGGACGCTCACGCTCAAAGCGGTTGAGCATTTCTGAAGAGAAATGCTGGGCATCACCCGCTGAGCCACCATTGCCACAGGCGAGGATTTTTCCCTCGTTGAGTAAGGAGCTCACCATCATTAAGCTGGCATTTTCAATGGCAGGGGGGAGTACAGTTAAAGCATTTTGTTTTGTTTCAATGCTGGCTTGAAACATGTGTTGAATACGCGGTTGCATAGGATCAGCCTTTATTAAAAATGGTGTTAGGTTTCAAATGCATCTTGAATCCAGTCTAAGTTGAATACCTGAGCAGTGCATGGTTGTGCAGTAATGACATCAAAGCGACAAGAGTGTTCGAGCCACTGTGGGTATTCATTTAAAAAAACTTCTGCAGTGCGCACAAGTTTGTCACGTTTCGCTTGGTTGATACTGTCAAGCGCACCACCGAAGTGAGTATTTTTACGGTAGCGCACTTCAACAAAAACCACAGTCTCTTGTTCTAACATGATTAGATCTATTTCGCCAAAACGGCAAGACCAGTTCTGAGTAATGATGCTTAAACCGGATTTTTTCAAGTGGTTTAGGGCATGCTGCTCAGCGGCCTTGCCAATTTTGAGGTGTTTAGTCAATCTGCGCCTCATGGATTTGCTCAATAGCGCCGTTAGCAAACTGTGTCCAGTATAAAGTACGTTCAATGCGTTGGTCTGGGCTGAGCTGCAAAATACCCGTTAAACCCGAGGCACTGCTGTTGGGTAGGACTTGTAGCTGCTGGAGCTGGCTGGCCAATTGGTAGGCATCAGCGCCCATGGCATAAAAGCGTCCCATACTGCCTAAGGCCTGCGGCCAATGGTAGGTGATGTGCTGGCGAGTAGCATCGTTCGACTCAATGAACCAAGGCATTTCACTGAACTGAATACCTTCTAGCTCTGGGTATATTTCCCCAGGACCTGGGTTAACCGCTGAGGTGGCGTAAATAGGAACATCACCAGCATATTGAAAGGCCAGTGTCGGTTTGATTTGACGAGCTTGCTGTGGGGTTGCCGCCAGAAATATAAAGTCGATATCTTGGCGGCGAGCAGGCTGGGCAGCCACTTTCGTGCCTAAGGTGTTTTCCAGTTGCTTGCTGCGTTGCTCACTAGCGCGCAGCTGAAACATATCGGCAATTTGCCCAGCTAACTCAACGGGGCGGTCAATGTGTTTAGTGACGACCAGCTCGCCCCCTAAGGATTGCCAGTGGCTGGAGAATGCTGCCAGAACGCGGTCACCCCAAGCGTTTTGTGGTACCAAAGCAGCAGCCCGGCGCATACCGTCGGCCCACGCTCGGTCAGCAGCCAGACGGGCTTCATCTTCTGCGGCTAAGCCATACTGAAAGAGGAGCTTAGAGCCGGACTGATGGCTGTCAGCGTAGTTGAGGGCCAAGGTGGTAATGGGCAGTGTGGAGCGGCTGGCCAACTGGCGCACTAAGGGTTTTTCCCAAGGGCCAACCACTAACTCAATGCCATCGGCAGCTGCCTGCTTGTAGAAGGCGTCCATGGATGCGATGTCGCTGCTGTCGTAGACGAGGACCGTTGGCGTGGCTTGTCCGTTTGCTTGGGCGAGGTAATGGGCGGCAAAAAAACCATTGCGCAACGCGTTAACGACATTTTGATTCGGGTCTTGTGAGGGCAATAGCAAGGCGAGGGTTTGGATATTTTTCGCCTGAATTTGCTGCAGTTTTTTTAGCGTTTCTGGCAGTTGCTGAGCGGCTGGGTGTTGAGGGTTTTTGGCCATCCACTGCTTGATGCTGGCTTGTTGCTGCTCAAGGGAGTCGCTGGCCTTGGTGAGGCGGACTAATTCCATCCAGCCATCGAGGTCTGCTTGGCCGCTACTTTTAAGCTGCGTGCGTGGCAAGCTGCTGAGTAATGCCCAGATGCTTTGGTGATTATCGAAAGCCTGTTGCCCATCGAGTAAAGGTGCGATAAAAATGCGCTCGCGGGCAGCTGCTAGAGGTTTGCCAGTATCTTGCAGCGCTTGTGCGCGGGCCAGCTGCGTGCGAGCCTGTTGGCTGATGGGGAGCTCACTGAGATGGGTGAAACTTGGGTCGGCTAGAGCCTGCAAAGCACTTTTGGGCTGCTTGCGGCCCAGAGCAAGTTCTGCTTCTAAGGTTTTAGCAAATATTTGCTGGGCAGGCGTGGCTTGGCTTAAATCGATGCCCTCTAATATTTCGCGGGCGCGCAGTGCTTGCTTTTGCTGCCAAGCCAAGTCTGCAGCAGCTAAATACAAGCCTACAGCTTGGCTGTCACTTTTTTTGCTGGCTTGCAGTAGCAGTTTGTCTAAGTCTTCATATTTAGTCGGCGGCAGTTGACCTAAGCTGTTGCTCGGGGAACTAGAGCAAGCCACTAACACAGCTGATAAGCCAAGTATTGAAAGCAGACGTAACGGAGTTTTCATAGCGAAGCAACCCAAGCACAATAAAATGAATGTGGTGATTGTACCCAAGCCAATGCTTAGGTGCGATCTTGTCAGCCTAAATCAGGCTACAATAGCGTTTAAATCTGTTTCTTTGGAGCGTTTTGTGAGCCCATCCACACCACAGGCTAGCGAGTTCGGCACATTGTATGTGGTCGCAACGCCGATCGGTAATCTTGACGATATCAGCGCCCGTGCCTTGCGCATACTCGCTGAGGTCAGCCTGATTGCTGCAGAAGATACCCGTCACTCCAGTCGATTGTTGCAGCATTTTGGTATTCGGACGCCTTTAGCGGCCTGTCATGAGCATAATGAGCGCGAGGAAGGTGGGCGTTTTATTACGCGCTTACTGGCGGGCGATGCTGTGGCTTTGATTTCTGATGCCGGTACTCCGTTGATTTCTGACCCCGGCTATCACTTGGTACGACAAGCCCGAGCAGCAGGTATACAGGTGGTGCCGGTACCCGGTGCTTGCGCGTTAATTGCTGGATTATCAGCAGCTGGTTTAGCTTCGGATCGTTTTGTTTTTGAGGGTTTTTTGCCTGCGAAACACGTGGCGCGTTGTGCGCGTTTAGCAGCAGTACAAAATGACCCGCGTACTTTGATATTTTATGAAGCACCGCATCGTTTATTGGACAGTATTGCCGATATGCGCGATATCTTCGGTGCCGATCGCCCAGCAGTGCTGGCACGTGAGCTGAGCAAAACCTTTGAGACAATCCATGATTTACCCTTGGCAGAGCTGCATGCTTGGGTTGCTGCCGACGCTAATCAGCAGCGGGGTGAGTGCGTACTGCTAGTAGCAGGCTATCAAGTTCCGGCAGACGCTCCTGAGGTGCCCTTGGAGGCGCAGCGAGTGCTTACATTGCTTATGGCGGAAATGCCTTTAAAGCGTGCGGCAGGTTTAGCGGCGCAAATCACTGGCGCGCGTAAAAATGCACTGTATCAGTGGGCGTTAGCGAGCAAGTCGGCTGAGGGGTAATTGAGTAAAGTGCACTGCTGTCAGCCCGTATTGCAGCAATTGTCTAATGTTGGCATGTTCAGAGCGTTCTGGGTGGGCCAAAACCCAAGTGTAGTGCTCACCAAAGGCGCGCAAGGCATCAGCAGTGCTGAGGTTTTCTAATAAGGCTAAGCCAAGAATTTTACAGGAGCCTTGATTGCTGCCAGCGGCATTATGCAAGCCCCCATTGTCAAACGCGCGGGGTGTATAGCTGTAGTTGGCATCAATAAAAGCCAGAGTATCGGCAAAGCGATGCTCCGGCTGTTGGATGGCGTTGAGGAAATCTACTAAGAGCATCACTTAAGCCGCGCGGTGTGCGTTGAGCGTTACTGAGACAGACTCAGAGAAACGCAGAGCGTGGGGTTTGTCGACTTCCACTTCAGCGTAGCGCACGCGCTGGTGACGCATTACACAGTCAAGCACGTCTTGGGTGAGGCGCTCCAGTAGTGCGAAACGGTTTTCTTCTACGTGCTGGATGATTTCTTTGGTGATGGTGCGGTAGTTCAGTGCGTGGCTGATTTCGTTAATTTGCACAGCATCATCCGCTGGGTAGAGCAGAGTGATATTAATTAAAATATCTTGTTTGTTACGGATTTCATCTTCATTGATACCAATGTAGGTGCGCAGCCGTAAGTCTTTAATGCGAATCCGCGCCATACCAGGTTCTAGTCGTGCCATAGATTAGTGACTCCGAATCAGTTGAAGAAACTCTTGGCGAGTGGTGCCTGAGCTGCGAAACACACCCAGCATTGCAGAGGAGGTCATTACGGAGTTTTGCTTTTCTACGCCGCGCATCATCATGCACATGTGCTTGGCTTCAATCACCACTGCGACCCCTGCCGCGCCTGTGACTTGCTGGACTGCATCGGCAATTTGGCGGGTGAGGTTTTCTTGAATTTGTAAGCGGCGGGCAAACATATCAACAATGCGTGCCACCTTGGACAAACCAATGACTTTACCCGTGGGGATATAGGCTACGTGCGCTTTACCAATGAAGGGCAGTAAGTGGTGCTCGCATAAGGAATACAGTTCAATGTCACGGACAATCACCATTTCATCGCTTTCTGACTCAAAGAGTGCATTGTTGACGATTGTGTCCAGGTCTTTTTCATAGCCGTTGCACAGATACTGCATGGCTTTGGCCGCGCGCATTGGGGTATCGCGCAAGCCTTCGCGGTCAGGATTTTCACCTAGGCCTGTTAAAATTTCGCGGTAATGTTTGCTTATTTCTTCAGTCATTTTTGCTCTCCGCGGCACGCATCACTTTAGATGCCGACCACCGTTTACAGTAAGGGTTGTGCCGGTTACATAAGGTGTGTCCAATAAGTAACGTAGGCTTTGATAAATTACTTCCGGGCCAGGCACAGTGCCCAATACGGATTTAGCTGTAGCGCGACGCTGGTACGCTGCATCGTCGTCTGGATGCAGCATAATTAGAGCCGGCGCTATGGTGTTGACTTTAATCTGCGGGGCTAAGCTGGCAGCAAATGATAGGGTGAGATTATCGAGCCCTGCTTTACTGGCACTGTAAGCAATGCGTTTAGCGCTGCCGCGGCGAGTGACATCATCAGAGATGTGGATAATATCAGCCTGAGGCGATTGTTGCAGAAGCGCCGCACAGTGTTGATTGATCAAATAAGGGGCCAAAACATGCACATTCATCATTTGCTTAAAGGCATCGCTGTCGGCACCGTCCTCGCTTATCCACAGAGAAGCATTGTGGATAATAGCCCGTAGCGCTGGTGTGTAAGCTTTGATGGCGGCAATAAAGTTTAGAATGCCTTGCTCAGTAGCAAAGTCTGCTTGAATGCAATGTACGCCTAGTTTGCGTAGTTCAGCAACTTCAGGACGCTCTTGCCGGTAGCTGATTATCATCGACTGGTCGTTTGCTAAAAAACGCTTCACGCAGTGCAGTCCTAAGCGTTGACTGCCGCCGGTCAGGAGGATTGGCGCGCTATCACTCATCATTTGGCCTTAGGGTAATCCGTGGTTGCTAGTGGCAGTTGACTATCAAGAGCTCTGAGATAGGGGGTGGATAAAGCTATACTAGACTGCAAATGAGTACAACCTACAAAAACTGGGTGAATTGCCCTTGTTACCAAAATCGCGGAAAGCCTCGTACTTTGAGTGCGAGGATGGATAGCGAGGGCGGCGTAAGCAGCCCCTAATAGGTTGTTCAAGTCTTTGCAATATAGGTTGGTACTGGTATTATATACAGCATGATAAAGCACACCAAAACATTAAAAGTTCGCATTCGAGATAAGCACCGACCACTGCTAAACAGCATGGCTCGAAGTGTCAATTTCGTCTGGAACTTTGTCAATGAATTAAGCCAGCGCTCGATTAAAGAGCGTGGTGTGTTTTTG